>JAQUTM010000166.1 GCA_028694405.1 Oscillospiraceae bacterium | reverse complement strand
GCCGCCAACGATGCCATTAGGGACATTGCCACGGCCACCGACCGCCAAGCCGACGCCATTAGCCAAGTTACACAAGGTGTAGAGCAGGTAAGTGCTGTTGTACAAACAAACAGTGCAACCGCCGAGCAGAGCGCGGCAGCCAGCGAGGAGCTTTCGGGTCAAGCACAAATGCTGAAGGACTTGGTTGGACAGTTTCAGCTTGAGGAAAGAAACGAGAGTCAAGAGGATTTTGACGAGGAGACCCCCAAAGCCTTGGTACAGACCCCAGCTGCCCCAGACATAGACTTAAGCTTTGCCGCAAGCGACAAATACTAAAGCTGTGAAAAGGCGGTTGCAGCATAAAAAGGCAAAGCCTGATGCTGAGCAGTAAAAGCGCAAAGCTGTGCCCAAAGCTGCAAAAGCTGCAAAAAATAATACAAAGCCCCAAGATTTACAGTTGCATTTTGACTGTTTATCTGGGGCTTTTTGTTTTACGATATTGTGAGCAAAAAAGCACACATCACCAAAAGTTTACAGACTGCTGCTTAATGAGCAGAATACGCTTGAAGGAGCGCACTGTGTAAGATGTGGGCCTGCAAGTGGGATTGTAGGTAATGCATACAGGTGGGCTTTGGCAGGCGGGATTGCAAGCGCTTGGGCAGGTGGGCTTGCAAGTAAGCTTTTAGTGCTTTTGCGAAAACGCCTATTTTTGTACCAGATACAAAGCGCCGCTAAAGGGCGGCAGCGTAAGGCTGGCGGTGAGAACAGGCGCCCCCGCCAAAAGAATATCGGGGGCGGCAAAAGCACTCCCGCAGGACGGTGGCACAGGCGTATTGCCGCCAAAGGGCTGCCAGTCGCTGTGCAGCAAAGGCGACAGGGAAAGCGGGGTTTGCAGCGCATAAGCTTGCGGTGCCCCAGAAAAATTAAACGCCGCCAACACGGTTTGTCCCATGGCGCTGCGGGTAAACACATATACGCAAGCTTCGCAGGCGTCCGCCTCTAACCAGCAAAATGCCGCCGGGTCGTACTCATCTGCGTACAGGGCGGGCAGCGTGCCGTACAAATGGCAAAGCTGCGCCATGTAGCGATGAAACGCATCGTGGATGGGGTAGGCAAGCAGCGGCCAATCTTGGCTGCGAGATTCGTCCCACTCTCGAAATTGCGCCAGCTCGGTGCCCATAAAGTTTAGCTTTTTGCCCGGGTGGGCGTACATATATAAGTAAAGGGCACGCGCCTGTGCAAATTTGTCGCCGTAAAGCCCCCACATTTTTTGGATAATGGTTGCTTTGCCGTGCACCACCTCGTCGTGAGAAAAAGGCAGCAGGAAGAGCTCGTTATAAAAATAGTGCATGGAAAAAGTAAGCTTATGGTAGTGGGCGGGGCGCTGCTGCGGCGGCAGCTTAAAAAAGTCCAGCGTGTCGTTCATAAAGCCCAAGTCCCACTTGTAGTCAAACCCAAGGCCGTCGTACTGTACGGGAGCCGTTACCTTGGGGTATGCGGTAGAGTCCTCGGCGATAAGCATGGCGGTGGGGTGCAGGGCGTGCAGGCCGCTGTTCATGGTGCGCAAAAATTGCAAAGCGTCCAGATTTTCGCCGCGGTTGGGGTCTCCCTGCCAGTAGATGGCGCGGCTGATGGCGTCCATGCGCAGGCCGTCAAAGTGAAAAACGCTTAGCCAGTAGTTTGCGCAGGACTGCAAAAAGCTGCAAACCTCTCGGCGGGAGTAGATAAAGTTACAGGTGCCCCACTCGCTTTCGCCCACGTCGGGGTGGGGGTATTCGTACAGAGGGGTGCCGTCGTATTGGCGCAGGCCGTAGGCGTCAAGCGCAAAATGCACGGGGACAAAGTCCATAATTACACCAACACCTGCGCTGTGGCAGCGGTTTACAAGCGCCATAAGCTGCTGCGGCGCGCCATAGCGGGCGGTGGGCGCAAAAAAGCCCGAGGTTTGGTATCCCCAAGAGCAATCGGCGGGGTGTTCGGCAAGGGGTAAAAATTCAATATGGGTGTAGCCCTGCTGCTTAACATAGGCAATCAGCTCATCGGCAATTTCGTCGTAGGTGTACCAAACGGGGTCACTTTCGGGGGTGGCGTCCGCCTTTGTACGCCAAGAGCCCAAGTGTAATTCGTATATATTAAGGGGTCGGTTGTAGTTTTTATCCCGCGCGGCAAGCCATTTGTCATCGGTAAAGGCAAAGGCAGAGTGGTCTACTATGCGGGAGGCGCTGTTTGGGCGCAGCTCCATGCCAAAGCCGTAGGGGTCACAGTGCTGTGTGACGGTGCCGTCGGGACCGGTAATGGCGTATTTATAAAGCTGACCTGCCTTTGCGCCGTTTACAGCAAGCTGAAACACGCCACTTTGGGCAATTTGGGGCATCTCTTGCGGTTGCCAATGGTTAAAATCGCCCATGACACACACGCTTTGCGCGCGGGGAGCATAGGTGCAAAAGGTGGTACCCGTATGGGTGAGATGCGCGCCAAAATAAGTGTAAGCGTCAAAGGCGATGCCGTCGTAAAAATGTTGTAAATCCATGTAGTGGGCTCCTTTGCAGTGCGTTTTGGTGGATAGGGCGTTTTTGGTGTATTGCCTATGCAACAAGATAAGTGCTGCCATGAGCGCCGGCAACAGCTTGTGGGGGTAAAGGCGAGCCAAAAGCCATAAAAGTTAAATATCCGATGCGTTTGCGGTTATTATACCATAAATTTGTTTTATCGGCATAAAAGGTATGCAAATTTTAATTACCAATTTAAAAAATTGCATTTTTTGGAATATATTGCTTTTTTATACAAAATAATGTAAAATGGTGAATATAAAATTGCGATAAAATCAGCAATATTTTAATGTGATACCAACACTTATTTTGCTTGAAAGGTGAAATATATGAAAAAAAGAATAGCACTGAGTTTTATCTTATGCGTTTTGTTCAGCTGCTTTATGGGGCTGGGGATAGTGGCGCACGCGGCAAAAACCAGCAATTTTGCTGGCTATAGCGATAGCCATAGAGCTGATGGATACTTTGACTATACGGAATCCAGCGATAAAGCATTTAATATGGGCACGCTTACCTTGCTGGCTGATAATGTGGAGATGACGTTTCGGCAGGGCTTTGGCGGTACCGTTAACTTAAACATGGGTAATATTGTAAGCACAAACAGTACACCTATAAGCGGTACGGTAAATGTAAGCGGCACAGGCATTATAAGCGGCGGCACCTTTAGCGGCCAGGTAAACTTAACTGCCGGCGGCACCATAACCGGCGGCACCTTTACCGGTATTTTAAATATTGTAGATGACACCAATTTTGCCCCAGATAGTATAAATTTGGGCGTTACATACAATTTAACCAACCTGACGACGGACGGTGCGGCTACGGTGGGCTACAAGCCCTCTGGTGATTATGTAACCAATGTTACCGCAGTTGCCGGTTGCAGAATACCAAGCGGCAGCCAACCTATAACAGTAATGGTAAACGGTGTAAATAAAAGTAACACTGTTACCTACTTCCAAGCGTCAGGTAGCCCCACCATAACGCTGACAATACCCAAAGCTGAGCTGAATGGCCCTGTTGAGATAATAGGTACAGCCGCCGGTACGCCCACACCTCCACCCGCGCCCGCACCTGCACCTGCACCCACACCCGACGATACACCTGCGGCCCAGCCCAGCCCACAGCCTGCTGCACCGCAGCCTGTGAGCTACCCTGTTGTGCAAGGCGCTGCACAAAGCGTTACAGATGTGAGCCAAGGCGCTACTTTTAAAGTAGACGGCGATTTTGACAAGTGCAGCGGCATTTGGATAGACGGTACCGCCATTGCAAGAGAATATTATGACTTAGAGCGCGGCAGTGTTATTTTAACGCTGAAACCCTCCTATTTGGCAACGCTTAGCGCCGGCCGGCACACGGTATACTTTGTGTTTGATGACGGCGGCGCGGTGGCAAGCTTTAACATAGGCGGCACCGCAACAGGTAAAGTAAACCCCAACACCGGTGTTACGGCAAGTATGCTAAATAAATACCTGCAAAGCGGTATGCGCCGTTAGGTTGCAGCCATTTGCGGCTTTTGCGGCGGCGTTTGGCGCAAAAACCCAGCAGTAAGCCAAGGAACGGTAGCAATCTAAATTTAGTAAACCCAAGCACCCTGCTTTTTTGGCAGGGTGCTTTTTTGTGGTATGGGGTGGCATAACACAGCAAAGCCAAAGGGCGGTAAGATTTTTTATCCTTGTAAAACACCATACATATTGTTTATATTTTGCCGACGGATACATATAGTATATATAAAACAGTTGCCACTGCCACACGCGGCAAAGCCGACATCAACGGCGGTAAAAACAATGAAGAAACTATTTTTGAATTGTTAAACTTGTGTTAATTGTTATATAATTTGGTTGACGAGTTATGTATAAAGTGGTACAATTTAGCTTGTAAAGAAAAGAGGTGGGTTTGTGCAAAAAAGTGTATACAGCTTGGTTTTAATGGACGATGTTGTGGCGGAAATTGACCGCCTTGCCTATGCCGAGGGCGTAAGCCGCAGCAATTTGGTAAACCGCATTTTAGCCGAGTATGCCAGCCTTACAACGCCGCAAAGCCGCAGTAAAGATATTTTTGACCATTTACAGCAGGCACTCAACTTGGCAGATGGCGTGTTTAAGCTGCAAAACGGCTCCGATGCACAGCTTTTGGTGCGCAGCGCCGTGCGGTACAAGTATAACCCCAGCGTGCGGTACAGTATAGAGCTGTTTCCCTATTT
>JAQUTM010000165.1 GCA_028694405.1 Oscillospiraceae bacterium | reverse complement strand
AGTAATTGTATCTAAAACAGATGTACACACCTGCCCTAAATGTAACAGCACCAACTTAAAGCAAGACGAGGACACGCTGGATACTTGGTTTTCAAGCGCCTTGTGGCCCTTTAGCACATTGGGCTGGCCTGATAAAAACGCAGAGGACTTTAGCTTTTTTTACCCCACAAACACCCTTGTTACCGGTTATGATATTATTTTCTTCTGGGTGGCGCGTATGCTGTTTAGCGGCATAGAACATGCCGGTCAGCCTCCCTTTGACACTGTATTTATTCATGGCTTGGTACGAGATGCACAGGGTCGCAAGATGAGCAAGAGCTTGGGCAACGGTATTGACCCGCTTGAGGTAATTGCGGAATTTGGCGCCGATGCTTTGCGCTTTACCTTGGTTAACGGCAGCACCGCAGGCAACGACACGCGCTACAGCGCAGAAAAAATTACAGCAAGCCGTAACTTTGCCAATAAGCTGTGGAACGCAGCACGTTTTGTACTGATGAATGTAGATGAAACACTGGAGACAGGTTTACCCGACCAACTGGATTTATCAGATAAATGGGTGCTGTCTAAATTGAACAGCTTGGCAAAGGATATGACAGAAAATATTGATAAATATGAACTGGGTCTTGCTGCGGCAAAGGTGAATGAATTTATCTGGGACGTTTTTTGCGACTGGTACATTGAAATTGCAAAAATTCGTCTAAACGGAGATAACGCCGAGGAGGCAAACAATGCACGCCGTGTACTGGTATATGTTTTGGCCGAAGCACTAAAGCTGCTGCACCCCTTTATGCCGTTTATCAGCGAAGAAATTTACAGCGCATTGCCCGGCACACAAGGGGCACTTATGATGCAAAGCTGGCCTGTTTACAGCGAGGCTTTAAACTTTGCGGCAGAGGAAACAGTTTTTAATAACATAATGGATTTGATTAAAGCGGTGCGTACCATTCGTACAGAGATGAACGTACACCCCACAAAGCGTACCCGTATGTTTATTGAAACACAGAATACCGCTGACTTTGAGCAGGGTGACTTTTTTATTAAAAAGTTTGCTTTTGCCAGCGAAATTGAAATAGGTCAAACTTATACAGGCAGCACAGAGGGCACCGTACAGGTTGTAACACATGCAGCCCGTGGGTTTATCCCCATGATGGAGCTGATTGACCGCGAAAAAGAGCAGGCTCGTTTGGAAAAAGAGCTGGCAGCTTGCGAAAAAGATATTGCACAGCTTGCGGGCAAGGCAAACAACGAAAATTTTGTTGCAAAGGCACCTGCAAAGGTTGTAGAAGAGATTAAAGAAAAGCTTGCCAAAGCGGAAGATAAAAAAGCAAAAATTTTAGAGAGTATTGCCGCCTTAGGCTAGTGGCACTATACGATAAAGAGGTAAGGCTTTGTGCCTTGCCTCTTTATGCATATAAGCCAACGGCAAAGCAAAAGCCGCTGTGGCAGCTTTTGCAAATGCATAATCTATAATCAATTTGTCTACCCTTACATTATTTTGTAAATGTATTTTGGCTTTAAAGGAGTAAAAGTATGACTTATACGCAGGCACTGGAGTATATCCACAGCCGCCCACGCTTTAGCAAGGCACCCGGTTTGCAAGTGATGAAAAACCTGTTAGATAAAATCGGCAATCCGCAGCAAAAGCTTAAATTTGTACACATAGCCGGCACAAACGGAAAAGGCAGTGTGACGGTAATGACGGCTTCCATTTTGCAGCAGGCCGGTTACAAGGTGGGCATGACCATTTCTCCCTATGTACTGGATTTCAGAGAGCGTTTTCAAATAAACGGCGAGTGGATAAGCGAGGCTGCTTTGACACAGATTACAGCCGAGATAAAAGAATATGCCGAAGAAATGGAGACAAACGGGCAAGGGGCACCAAATGAATTTGAACTGGTGACGGCTGCTGCCTTAAAATGGTTTGCACAGGAAAATTGTGACATTGTGTGCATGGAAACAGGGCTTGGGGGCAGACTGGACGCAACCAATGCCGTAGAGAATACGCTGGTTGCCTGCATTACACAAATAGGCTTTGACCATACAGAGGTACTGGGCGATACGCTAGCCAAAATTACGGCAGAAAAATGCGGTATTATAAAACCGGGCTGCACAGTAATAAATTATCCGGCACAGCAGGTAGGTGTAACCGAGCAAATAGCACGCTGTTGTGAGCAGACAGAAAATACGCTTTGCACCCCTGAACTGGACGACTTTGCACCGATTGAGCACAGTGGCTTGTCAAACTATGTAAATTACGGTGGCTATCAGGCAGAACTGCAAATGCTTGGCGCCCACCAGGCATTAAATGCTTCTGTGGCGGTAGAATGTGCTTTGGCGCTATGGCGTGACGGCTTTAAAATAGAGGACAGCCACATTGAGGCGGGTCTTGCGGCCGCCAAGCTGCCTGCTCGCATTGAAGTAATATCCCGTGAGCCGCTTGTTGTTTTAGACGGCGCACATAACTTGGACGGCGCAAAGGCATTGGCACAAACGCTGCAGCTTGCTAAGATGCCAAAGCTTACCTTTATAATGGGTGTGCTAAAAGACAAAAGCAGCATGGAGATGATAAAGGCATTGGCACCCTATATGGCAGAGCTTTATACGGTAACACCGGATAACCCGCGGGCACTGGCGGCGGAGGTATTGGCAGAGCAGGCAGAGCCATACTGCCAAGACAGCGTGCCTTATGACGATTTAAGTTTGGCTATTGAGGACGCAAAAGACACTGCAAAACATGGCATTGTAATTTGCGGCTCGCTTTATTTGGCGGCGCAGGCAAGGAAAATTTTATTACCCGACGAAATCCACTAAAAAACGCACCCAAATCCCTGTATCCTTTTGGTTACAGGGATTTTTTGTTGCATGAACTTGAAAAAGGGGACAAGAAAATGGCGGATGTAAAAATAGAAAGAAAAGATTCTGTGATGTGTGCGTACGTCAGTGGAGAAATTGACCACCACAGTGCGGCTGAAATTAGAGAGACCATTGACAGAGCCTTAATAGCAAAGGACATCAACCTGCTTACAATGGATTTTGGCGGCGTGACGTTTATGGATTCCAGCGGAGTGGGGCTTATTTTGGGAAGGTACAAGCTGTTAAGCGCATTAGGCGGCCGTTTGGTTATACAAGGCACTCCGCCGTCTGTTAACCGTATGCTGAAACTGGCAGGGATAACAAAAATTATCGAGTTTAAAGGAGAAACAGCAGATGAAACCTGTTAATTATGTAAAGTTTACTTTTTTAAGCCGCAGCATAAACGAAAGCTTTGCGCGTGGCGCTATTGCCGCATTTGCAGCCCAGTTAGACCCAACTGTAGAGCAGCTGGCGGATATAAAAACGGCGGTTAGTGAAGCGGTAACCAACTGTATTGTACATGCTTACCCCGCTGATGTGGGGCAAATACAAATAACCGCGGCAGTGTACGAAAACGAGCGCTTAGTAATAACCATAACAGATAAAGGCGTGGGGATAGCAGACGTGGAAGCGGCACGGCAGCCGATGTTTACCACCGGCGGGGCAGAACGTGCAGGTTTGGGGTTTGCTGTTATGGAAAGCTTTATGGATAACGTTAAAGTACGAAGCAAACTAGGCAAAGGCACACGGGTTACACTAATTAAACAGTTGCACATGCGCGAGCATACATCGCGGCCTCTCTTTTGCGCCGCATAAAAGTGAGGTGCTGTTATGGTTGTTACACTTGGCCCAAGAGAAGAATTCATACAGAACAACTTGGGGCTTGTACACAGCTGCGCCACTCGATTTAGAGGGCGCGGTATAGAATATGATGATTTGTTTTCCGCAGGCTGTATGGGGCTTGTAAAAGCTTATGACGGATTTGACGAAACGAGAGGGTTGTGCTTTTCTACTTATGCAGTACCTGTTATTCTTGGCGAAATAAAAAAATTGTTTCGAGATGGAGGCACGTTAAAAGTAAGCCGTTCCATTAAAGAGTTGTCGCTTAAAATAAATGCGGTACGAGAGGTGCTCTCTAAACAATATGGACAAGAACCTACGGTATCGCAAATAGCGGAAAGATTAGAAGTGAGTGTGGAACAGGTGGTACAGGCTATCAATGCCGCTATGCCCACATTATCGCTTACACCTATAAGCGATGATGAACAAGGTAGAGAATTTGATATCCCGATAGAAAGCCACGAAGAAGAATTGGCAGACAAGCTGGCGCTGCGAGAGGTATTACAGGAGCTGGCACCAGACGACAGGCAACTCATCTTGCTGCGCTTTTTTAAAAACCAAACGCAAAGCCAAACGGCGCGGATTATGAATACCACACAGGTGCAGATATCACGCAGAGAGCGCAAAATACTTTTACAGCTACGCAATAAGCTTATAACATAAGGTCTCTTTACATATGTAAAGAGACCTTATGTTGTTTAAAGGCCGCCAAATGCGCGAAAAAGAAAGAAAAACAGATAATTTTAAAAAAGTTGTAAAAAAGTGTTGACTTATGTAAACCAGCATGGTATTATAACTAAGCCGCAGAGATGAGGCAAGCGAAACTCGAAACGAAGAAAACTTACATAAAAATAAATCGAAAAAAGTGCTTGACAAACGAAACACGACGATGTATAATAAGTAAGCTGCTTCGGAAACGAGAAACAGCGCACAGGACCTTGAAAATTAAACAATAACAAAAGCTTGAAGGAAACCCTTTTTAGTGTTGAAAAAACACTTTAAACAATTTCAAAACAAGTAATGACAGGACGCAAGCGATTGTGTCTGAGCAT
>JAQUTM010000164.1 GCA_028694405.1 Oscillospiraceae bacterium | reverse complement strand
TATCCATTTTTCAACATTTTCGTCAAAGCCCGAAATAATTTTCAAGCTTACACTGCCAGTGTAATCTGTTAAAGAGATGGTACAAACCTTGCGACGATTGCCCGAAATTTCGCAGGCAAATACATCTCCCCACACAACACATTTGCCTGCTTCACTGCCAATTTCACGCAAAGGCAGCACCTCACCGGGCTTGAAGCCTTTTCCCATTACCACCTTTAAAGGTGTATCATCTAACTGTAAACCGGGAATAGAAAAATCTGCTTTTTCTTCCTTAGCAGATTTTGCTGAGCGCGTAACTGGCTTTTGCATTTTTACAATAGGCCGCGGCGCTGCTGTTACAGTTACAGGTTTACTTTCGTACCCCACAGGACGATTGGTACATTTAAGCTGTACTTGAGGTAACACACCTGTATGCTTTTGTACCAAAATAGCCAGTTTTTCTTCAAATTTAATTTGACGCAATATGTTATCGCCGTTGCAAACGTCGATGGATATGACATTGCCGTCAATGGAAACTTGAGCATGATTTAAAAAACCATTTATAGGCAAATCTTTCTTTTTTAGTTCTTCTGCAAGCTCTAACACCGTCTCGGGGGTAAGCTGCTCATAGTCAAAAAAGCTGCTTGTTTGCACTTGGATATACCCCGGAAACTCATAAACCAAAGCAGCGGCAAGCTGCTGTAATGCGCTGCCGCTGATAGGCTTAGAGCCCTTTAAATATATACTAATAATTTTTGCTTGACGGTCCGCTTTTACACAGTCTACTAAGGTTCCTTCAAAATTTGAAATATCCAGACTGTAATTCTCTATGCGCTGCCCCCAAATTTTTGTCACCAGTGGTTTCATCGTTTTTAATTCCTATAGCTTTTCAATTTCTTCCATAAGCTGGTCTACAATATTTCCGCGTAAAACACGTTGCTGCTCACCTTTAATAAACAACACCGCACAGTCCTTTCCACCCGCAATTCCAATATCAGCCTCTTTTGCTTCTCCCGGGCCATTAACCACACAGCCCATTACAGCAACTTTAATTGGCTTTTTGTAGCCTTTCAGCCGCTGTTCCACTTCATTTGCAAAATCTGCAACAGCAATATTGGTGCGTCCGCAGGTGGGACAAGAAATCACTTCCGGACCGCAAACTCTATGCCCTGCTGCACGCAAAATATCATAACCTGCCTGCACCTCTTTTTCGGGGTCATCTGTAAGCGACACACGAATGGTATCGCCTATTCCCTCCAGAAGTAGCCCCCCGATACCCATACCGGATTTGATTAGCCCCATACGGTAAGTTCCCGCTTCGGTTACCCCTACATGTAATGGGTACGAACAAGATTGCGCTAACAGCCGGTAAGCAGCAATTACAGTAGCCACGTTAGAAGATTTTATAGAAATAACAATATTGTTAAAATCGTGTTTTTCCAGTAAGCGTACATGGTACAAAGCGCTTTCAACCAAAGCCTGGGGTGTTGGACTGCCGTATTTTGCCAGAATATCTTTTTCTAAGCTTCCGGCATTGACACCAATACGAATAGGAATATTTTTAGCGTTTGCCGCTACCGCAACTTGACGTACGCGGTCGTCCTCTCCGATATTACCCGGATTAATGCGTATTTTGTCTACTCCTGCGTCAATACAGGCTAACGCAATGCGATAATCAAAGTGTATATCTGCAACAAAAGGCATGGCAACTGCATTTTTTATAGCCGACACGATCTTTACATCATCTAAGCTGGGTACCGCTGCCCGAACAATTTGGCAGCCTGCTTTTTCTAAGCGTATCGCCTGCTCAACGTTGCCCTGTATGTTTTTTATAGGCACATTTAACATACTTTGCACTGCAACAGGATTTTCTCCCCCAATAATCACATTTCCAATTTTTACTTCTTTACACTGACGTCTCATTTTATTCACCCTTTAAAACAGCAAACGCGAAATGTCATTAAACGTTACAAACAGCATAAGTAACATCAGTGCTCCAAAACCTACTGTGTTAATTACACCCTCGTATTTGGGATTAAGCGGCTTTTTGCGTATTGCTTCAATCATTAAAAATACCAAACGGCCTCCGTCTAAAGCCGGAATAGGCAATAAGTTAAATACACCTAAGTTTACGGTAATAAGTGCCAACAAAGTAAGCAATGGGCGTATACCCATGCTACTTACTTTAGAAATAGTAGAAACGATACCTACCGGCCCGGAGAGTTCATTAACCGGTACGCGACCCGTTACCAAGTCCACCAAGCTTAAAAAAACCAAGCGTGCAAGGCTTACTGTCCATTTCCCCGCTTCTTTCAGCACAGTAATAGGCGTTTTTTCTATAGGCTGCACATAAAAATCAATCACAATATTGTTAGCGCCTTCTGCATTTTGTTTGGTTTGGAATATTACGTTTTTTAACTCTATTTTTTGACCGTCGCGCTTTACGGTAAAATCGGCGGTGCCATCTGCCGTGCGTGCAAATTCATATACGATGTCATCTGCAATAAAGCAGCGTCGACCGTTTACTGCAACAATTTCGTCACCTGCACGAAGACCGGACTGGTAGGTAGATGCATTTTCCTCGTAAAACCCGCTTACAACGCGGCTGGTAATATTTGTTTGCATACACACAATAATAGCCAACACCAAAAAGCCCAGTAAAAGATTCATACAGGCGCCCGCCACAACCACTAAAATGCGGTTGCCCACAGGTGCACGCTGAAAGCTGTGCTCATCACTGCTCTCTTCGTCTTCTCCCTCCATGCTTACAAAGCCGCCAATAGGAAACAGACGCAAAGCGTAAGTTGTTTCACCTTTTACTTTCTTTATCAGCGTAGGCCCCATGCCCAGCGCAAATTCATTTACTTTTATTGAACTATATTTTGCTGTTAAAAAATGTCCCAATTCATGAATAAAAATAACCAATCCAAAAATCAAGATAGAAGCAACAGCCGTAATAAATACTGACATAGAAAACCTGCCTTTATTTAAATCTGCGATAATACATACTCTCTGGCATACTTATCACAATCAAATACTTCGGCAAGCGTGTAATCCGGCTTCACTTGAATATGATCAACCATGCTTTCCACCACTCTGCCGATGTCTAAAAATTTGATTTTGTCCTGTAAAAACAGTTCCACTGCCTGTTCATTAGCGCCATTGGCAGCACAAGAAGCTAACCCGCCTTTTTTTAAAGATTTTTTGCAAGCCTTTAAACAACGGAAAGTCTCTTCATCTGCCTCATCAAAAGTAATGCTTTTTAACGTTTTAAAGTCAAGCACCGGTGCGGGGCTTTTGTAGCGTTCCGGATAGGTTAATGCATATTGAATAGGGATACGCATATCCGGCACACCAAGCTGCGCTAAAATGGAGTTATCATCAAACTGCACCATGCTGTGAATAATGCTCTGACGCTGTACCACAATATCTATTTTATCGCAGGGTTTGTTAAACAGCCATGCCGCTTCAATAAGTTCTAATCCTTTGTTCATTAAAGTGGCACTGTCTATGGTTATTTTTGCGCCCATGCTCCAGTTTGGGTGTTTTAAAGCATCTGCTTTTGTCACATTTTGCAGTTCATTGATAGTTTTTCCAAAAAAAGGACCCCCGGAAGCTGTTAAAATTACCTTATCCAGTGCCTTTGCAGAGTGTACGTCTTGTAAGCATTGAAAAATAGCAGAATGCTCGCTGTCCACAGGCAACAACTTTACTCCGTGCTTTTTTACGGCATCTGTTACCAAATGTCCCCCTGTTACAAGGCTTTCTTTGTTTGCCAGTGCAACATCTTTTCCGCTTTCAATAGCAGCTAACGTAGCTGCCAGCCCTGCAATACCAACTACCGCATTTAAAACAATATCTGCGCCCTGCAAAGCAGCCAGTTCTACCAAAGCCTCTTTTCCCACCATAAGCTGCGGCGGATTTTTTAGCCCCAACAGCTGTGTGCCAAGCTTTTGGGCTGCGTTACTTTCTACAACAACTACATACTGCGGACAAAACTCTACAATTTGCTTTAGCAATAAATCTATATTTGAATAGGCCGCCAAACCAAAAACTGTATATCCCTGCATGCGTATTACGTCTAAGCTTTGGGTACCGATAGAACCTGTAGAACCCAGTAATGTAATTTTTTTAGACATTCTGTCACCTCTCTTAGAAAAATACGGTGCCCAAGCTATTTACGCAAAAAGAAGTAAGCATGGCAACAAAAGGTGTAATAAACAATACGCTGTCAAACCTATCTAATATACCACCATGCCCGGAAAAAATTGTTCCATAATCTTTAATTTTACATTGACGCTTTATTGCAGATGCAAATAAGTCTCCTGCCACACCTAACGGGCAGGAAATTAAAGCCATAATAACTAAAATAAAGTAAGATTGCCCACGCAGGGCTACAAACGGCTGTCCTGTAATAAGCGGTGCAAGGTAGCTGTATGCCACACAGATAGCCAAGCCAAAGAAAACACTGCCGAAAAAGCCCCCAATAAAGCCCTCTACGGTTTTGTTCGGGCTTACTACAGGGGCCAGCTTGTGCTTTCCCCATGCACGTCCGCAAAAGTACGCAAAAGCATCGCTGCCCCAAGCAAACGCCAAACACAGCAATATCATCAGCACACCATCAAAACCATAAATTTCTGTTGGCAATAAAGTTTTAAAATGAACAAGTGCATAAAATCCGCTTATCACAACAGCAGACAGTCCAAATGTTCCGCATAATTTAACAAAATCAATTTCTTGAAGTTTTTTGATCATCAACATCGTAAAATACAATAGCGTAATAAATGCAGTTGGTAAGATAAAAGCCGTAATTTGTAACGCTTCGGCTGTCAACATCAATAAAGTTATAGGCA
>JAQUTM010000163.1 GCA_028694405.1 Oscillospiraceae bacterium | reverse complement strand
TCATAAGCCGCAACAGCAGTTCTCGGCTTTGTTGTGTCACCAGTTGCAACGAAAACAGCGCAGAAGGGGATTGTTTACATACCGTGTTACTGTACATACGATACTCGCTGCGCAGCCATTCTGCATTTTTAAAATGCTGTAAAGCGGTCTTTCCGCCTTTTGCCTGTGGCGCCAGCACAAACAAAACACGCTGGGTTCCAGCTTGTTTTAAAACCTTATAAGCCGCACTATAAAGCTGTAAAAAACAGCCCCTATTTCGCCAGTTTGGGTGGGTAAAAGCGGTTATTTCAGCCTCGGCACGCTGAGGAACAAAGGTAGTTAAAAAAGCAACCAGCTGTGTATCTTCATAGCCTAAATAAAAACACGGTATGTTTTTATCCCAATTAATTTCATTAGATAAAAAAGGGTCTCCCTGTAAATTTTCAGGAGCATAACAGCATTGTTTTAATAGCGTAATTTCCTCTTTTTGGCTGACAGTAAGTTGGTTTGTCTGTACAATGTTCAATATAAATCTCCCAAAATTTCCGTGTCCGGTTTAAAATATAAAGATGTTTTATAAGTGCAGCGCTTAAGCACTACCCACCTGTTTCGATGTAACGTTTACCGTCCTTGAAGTTACATACTATAGCTTTTTACGGCAAATTATTTAAACTGTATTCGCGTTTTTACAAGTAAAAATCGCATATATTTTAGATTTTCTTAGTATAGCACAATTTTTTCCATATTTCTATATAAAAAACATAATATAAAAGGCCCTTACAAAAAAGTAAGAGCCTTTTATATTTAAGTTAAACTGCTATAATCCGGTACAAAAACCTGTTTTCATATCAATAATGCACTTGTGTATCTTTTGGCTTTGTGTCCATGTAATATGCAAGACGTTTCCCACTTTTTCCACTCGAATATTTTCGGCTTTTTTCAGTGCAAAAATGTCTTGTATTGCTTGTGCTTTTTGCGCATTATACAAACCCACATTGTCCGAGGTAAACAGCAAACTGCCAAACAAACCGTTTACGGTAGAGAGCGCCGTTTTTTGCCCGGTGGTTAAGCTTAACCTTTCATCTCGGAGAAAAAATACGTCGGGGTCGTTTAAAAAGGCGCGCCCGTTTAATTGACGCCGATAAATCGTGTTATAAATAGCATATTTAGTAGAAACACGCTCTCGATGCATCATGCGCATATAAAGTTTATCATTCCAATCCAAACCCACGTCGCACCCTATACGGCAATAATCTACCTTGCCAAAAGCACTGCCCAGTGGCACACCACAGCCCAGTATCAGCTTATCACCCACGCAGTCGCGTAAAAAGTCCATGCCCTCTGCCATAACCTGGCCACGGGTTTTATCCTTACGCGGCAGTATACAAGCGGCATATAAAAAGTCCAGTTTTACCAGTTCAAATCCCCACTGGTTCAGCACTACATCAAACACTTTACGCAGATAGCTTTGCACCTGCGGATTGTAAATATCAAGCGCCCAGCTGCCGCTCCAGTTGCAACCCGCCGAAACCGCATCGCCGTTTTCGTCTTTCAGCAGCCAGTCAAAATGATTTCGGTAAATTTCCGAGGTTGTTTCGCATACAAACGGTGCCAGCCAAAGCCCCGGCATCATACCCGCTTCTTTTATCGCGTCTGCCATAGGCTTCATGCCGTTTGGAAACTTGTTGCCGTCTATGCTCAACCAGTCTCCCACAGCAGTTTGAAAGCCATCATCTATTTGAAAAATATCAAATTTGGTTGCGCTATGTGCCATAGCATTTAAATTTTCTTTTATAATGGCTTCACTGATATTTTGGTAATGTTGATACCAGCTTGTATAGCCGGTTTTGGGCTGCACCCGGGGGGGCTGTATGTTCATCAATGTAAACCAACGGTCAAATACGGCAGTTTCGCTGCCGTTTAACAGCGCCACTGCAAAGCCTTCATAGGGCACATCGGCTTTTAGCTGCAAGCCGCTACAATCTTTTTCCACCGTTATTATGTGTCTGTCATTGTCATATTTAAAAACAGTAAAACCTGTGTCCTCGTTAAGCGAGGCTAACAAGTGATACCGCAGACCACGTCGCAGGTAAGCATAAGTAAAGCCATGCAGGTGGCCTCGTTTTCGGTCGGTTGACACAAAATTATAGTCGCCGTATTGGGAGAGGTGATATTTGGAATTTAACGCTTTTGCCAAAGGAGTTAACGTACGAATACGCCCTTTTATACTGCGTTCCCGGCTATCTGTCCAAGATTGGTAGCCGTTAAAAAACAGTTTATCCCCTATCTTTGGGTGGATAGCGGCAGACATGCTTAGACGGGTGACAGTTAACGGTTGTTTTGCCGTTAACACCAACCGATAGGTATTGTCCTGCCACGAAGAAACAACTTTTACATCTTCATTATTTAATTCGCCCACAAAATATTGAACATGACTTTCCCCTTTGCAGATATAACGCAGGGTCACAGTAGGTTGATGCACGATACTCCTCCTTTTAAACGCTTTTACATGTTATGGCTTCAAGGTTTCAAAAATTTTCTTTTCGTTGTAGCGCAGCAAAACCAATCCGCCTATTAAACACAGCACTGCCGCTACAACAGCGCTGACCCGGTATCCAAACCCATCTGTACCAATTTTGGCAAGAGCGGTAAAAATAAGCATAGCTGCCGATTGGCCCAGTTTAAACGCAAATGTGCGTGCCGCATAAAACATACCCTCGCGGTTTTCATGCGTTTGGACTGCATCGCTCTCGGCAATATCTGCAACAATCGCCTGGGGTAAAATGCCCAAAACCGCCATAGGAATAGAGGCCAGCACACTAATAAGTAAGCCGTTTGCTATACCGTTTATTCCCAGTTTACCACTAAATGCCGTAATAAAAAATACCAAACTGAAAAATAAAAATGCAGAAACTACCATTTTCTTTTTACCAAGCTTTTTCGCCAGCACATTTACGGGTGCGTAAAAAACCAAGCTCATGCCCGTCATAACCGCAAATAAAACAAAACTCATGCCTGCGTCCAGCTTCATTAAGCTGGTAATGTAAAAGGGCAAACCGGTTTGAAAAATAGTCAGTGCTATCCAATATAAAATATCGGATTTTACAAAGGTAAGAAAAGATTTGTTTGCAAAAGTTTTGGAAAGCGACTTAAACGCAGAAGTCTGGCTTGGTTTTGTATCGGCATAATCTTTTTCTTTAATAGCAAACACAGGTACTAACATACATACAACCGCAAAAGTCGCCATACCGCCGATTGTAGCCCGCAAAGCGCCTACATAACCCAAAGCAGGTGTAAAAACTGCCGCAATATTGGGCAGCAAGTAGGCAATAGCTGTACCTAAAAAGAAGGTTACGGATATAAAAGTGGAAAGATTGATGCGGTCCTTTTGCGTTTTGCCCAGCTCTGGAATAAGCGCATTATATGGCGTACAGTAAATTGTCATACATAGATAAAACAACAGCGACATAATAAGCAAAAATAAGCTGTTAATATGACTTTCGGCCTGTAACGGGCTTACAAACATAAGTACCGTTACTATACCAAAGGGTATTGCCACCCAGCGCATAAAAGGGATACGTCTGCCGTCCTTATGGGTGCATCTATCCGATTTTGATGCAATCCAAGGGTCGGTTACGGCATCAAATAATCTGCCCACTGCGGCAATAAGCCCAATTACTGTCAGTCCAAACAGGATTTTCCCTTGCGGGATAAACAAAGTTTGGCCGGCGGCAATGTTTTCGGCGTTGGGCTGGTAAAAGTATACCAGCCAGTTTACCACAATACCCGACAATAAACTCCAGCCCAACTGGCCCACAGCAAAAATCCAAAGCACTTTGTTCGTCACTTTTTTCATTTTAAGCTCCTCCAAATTTAATTTTAAATTTAAACCTTTACGGTTGATTTTATTTATGCGCAATAAATTTCATGGCCATTTTGATAAACAGGTCTATTTCTGCTGTATTTTCTTCGGTACTGTCTGTGCTTAAAATATCACCCATAATAAATTTTTGACTCATGCTCATTAAAGCATGTGTCCACATACAATAAATCCGGTGAAAATTTTGTTGTACTTCTACGGTTTGGTCTTCACAGCCCTTTTGATAGGCGCGTGCCATAATGGGATAAAAATCTGTTACATTGGCTTCATATTCTTTCAGCTGCTCTTGTTCCACTTTATTGTTTACCACAAAACTGTCAAATTCATGTACAAATCGCAAAAAATCCGAATGGTTGCAATACAATGTACGAAAAACCCCTAAAAGCTGTTCTATTTGCTGCAAACCTGTTGCTGCCCCATATGCATCATCGTTAAAAACCTGAGCAAACAGGCTGTGTGCATCTTGCCAAAGCATGGCACCTACTCGAAGCACCAACGTTGTTTTTGTACCAAAATAACGATACAGTGTAGCAACGCCAATGCCCCCTGCCTCTGCCACATCTGTCATTTTAACGTTATCAATTCCACGCTTTAAAAAAAGTTCGGCTGCAATAAGCACTGCTTGCTCTACGCGGATTTCTAGTATCGACTTTACCGCATTCTGCTGTGCCACTTGACAACACCTCCCAAAAGTGATAGATTACATATCATATTGATAGTCAGTCTATCACTTTTGTTTTTCTGTGTCAACCCTACTTAGCGTCAAAACAAGTTTTAAGTTTAACCCAAACAGAGGACTGATATGTACCTACTATAAAACAAGAGGAAAAAGGAGATAAAAATGGACCGTTCAAAAATAATTTTTGAAAACGAAGTTTCTGACAGAGATTATAAAAAGGCTTTAAAGGCACAAAAAAAATTTATTAAAAAATTTGGAGATGACCGCACGGCTACCTATCATTTAGCGGTACAGAAAAACGAAACCATCGGAAACCGTCTGGGTGTAAAAAATTTGGCTTTAACCGATGAAATCGTTA
>JAQUTM010000162.1 GCA_028694405.1 Oscillospiraceae bacterium | reverse complement strand
TTAAAAAACTTCCTCTCTACATTTTCAAAAGTTTATGCTATACTAAGCTATACGAAATTTAATATTACATAGTTACAGATTAAAGGAGAATGATTGTGGCAGCTTTAGGAATTTTATTTTTAATTTTTATTTTACTTGCTTGTGGGGCTATTGCGGGCTTATTTTTAGTAAAACAGCCTAAACTTTACAACGTAATATTTGTGCTTTCAGGCTTATTTGGAGTGCTTTTATGCTATATAGCCATGTCGGCTTTGCCTCAAAACGAAGTTGTAAAAATGTACATATGTGCCCTATGGGGAACAGTGGGTGCCGCAGGCATTGTTTTACAATATGTGGTTAAAAAATTTCCTCTGGCCGCAAAAATTTGCGTTTGTATTTCTATCGTGTGCAGCTTGGCCTGTTTGTTTTGGCTGTAAAATACATACGCTTTTTTAAGAATGGAGCATTACAATGGCCTATACACTTAACCCAAACGCAGGCGACAGCATTGCTGTACCGCAGCTTGTAATCTCTCGTTTGCCATTGCTAAGCGAAAACCGTTTGCGGGTAGCTTTATATATAATAAGCAGCAACTGTACAGACCCTGCAAAAGCAGCTGCTGCACTTTCTTTGCCTACAGCTGCTGTAAACGACGCATTTTTATATTGGGAAGGCGCAGGCTTAATTTCAAAAACAGCCTGTGTTGTACCGGAAGAAGTAAAACCTGTGCGTGCGCCGCGGTTAACCACGCGTCAAACCGTATTGGCAGCAAAGGAAAACCCTGAAATTACCGTTTTGCTTACCGAGTGCCAAAATATTTTAGGCACCGCTTTTGGCGAAACAGACGGAAACATTTTGGCAAGCCTTTATATAAACGATAATATTCCCGTAGACTTGATTTTGACTGCAACTGCACATTTTGTAAGCTTAGGCAAACGTAATGTGCGGTACATTGAACGCGCTTTGCTTAGCTGGCAAGAAGACGGCATTACCACCGTTGCCCATGCGGAGGCATATTTAAAAAAGATGGAACTGAGGGCAAAAAACGAACAAATTGCCGCCAGTTTACTCGGTATCAACAATCCCAAATTTACCACCGCAGAACGCACAATTATTGCCCAGTGGTTTGAAGATATGGGCTTTGACGAGCAGATGGTGCAGGAGGCATGTATTTACGCTGGCGAAAAGCTTACGGTGAGATATGTAAACGGCATTTTGCGCAACTGGTTTACCAAGGGACTTAAAACCGTGCGGCAAGTGCGCGCCCAAAACGGCGGCAACAACATTTTGGTTGCAAACCGTGCTGCCGCCCCGGCGCAAAAGCAAGAAAGCCATATTATGCGCCGCAACATTGGTAAAGAAATTGATTTTAGCGAGTAAGTTTGCCTATTCTTTGAAAGGATATTTTGTACTATTATGGATAACAACGAAATATATCGCAAAGCATTGGCGCGCATTGCCCGTAACAGACAGCAAGCTGTTACTTTGGCGCTTGACACCAAAGAAGAGATTTATTCTAAAATACCGGCTTTAAAAAAGTTGGAACATGATATTACTCTATGCGGCTTTGAAAGCGCACGACTGGCAGCAAGCGGTGCCGATACCACAGCTAAAAGTGAACAACAGCAAAAATTAGCCGCCTTGGTACAGCAAAAAGCGCAGCTGTTAGAGCAAAACGGCTTTACCCCCGCCGACTTAGAGCCTAAATACAACTGTTCTCTTTGTAAAGACGGCGGCTATGGCACCAACGGAAAACTGTGCAGTTGCGTGAGCCATGTGGTACGCACCATGCGGCTTGCCGAAATGAATGCAGCAGCTCCGCTTACGCTTTCCAGCTTTGACACCTTTAGCTTAGATAAATACCCTAACACAGTAGATAAAGAAAACAATTTAGTGCCTCGTCAGGTTATGCAAACCGTATTTACAAACTGTGTAAACTATGCAAAAAACTTTAAATCCAGTTACCCCAGCTTAATGCTGATTGGCGAAAGCGGCCTTGGAAAAACACACTTGGCTCTTGCCATTGCCGGCTATTTAATGCCAAAAGGCATTAACGTGGTTTATGTAAGCGCACAAAACGCTTTTAGCCAAATTGAGAAAGAAAAGTTTTCCGGTAACGATACTCTGGACGCCTTGCTGACAGCACAGCTATTAATATTGGACGATTTGGGCACAGAATTTTTATCGCCCTATATTCACAGCTGCCTTTACAATGTGGTTAACACACGTTTAAACGCACAGCGTCCTACTATTTACACCAGTAATATTGTAAACGAAACTATGCTGCGTGCCCGTTATACCGATAAAATTGCCAGCCGTTTGTTGGGAGGCTGTAAATTACTTTACTTTTTTGGCAACGATATTCGTTTGCAAAACAAATAAGCAGCAGATAATAAAACAGATGCCGATGAAAGCTTATACTTCCATCGGCATCTGTTTTTAGTTTTCTTTTACTGCGGTGCATCTGTACAGCTGCACAAGCGTAACAAACATAACAAGCAGCATAACTAAGATAAACACAGGATAAATCCAAAAGCCCACCTTACCTGCCACTACCCCAAACAAAGGTGGTAACGTGGTGCTGCCCAAATAGGCACTGGCCATTTGCACCCCGATAATTGACTGCGAATACGTTGCGCCAAACAAAATAGGGGTGTTGTGAATCATAGACGGAAAAATGGGCGCACAGCCAAGTCCTACTATCAGCAGTGCCAATGGCTGCACCGCCAAAGGCAGTGGTAGCGTTAATAAAATGCCGCCTGCAACGGCTATGGCAGTACCCAGATAAAGCAGTTGCTTGTTTTTAAGCTTTAAGGTTAGCAGCCCTGCCAAAAAACGGCCCGCCATAATACCTATATAAAAAAACGAAACCCATTGTGCGGCCTGCTCGGGGGTAGCGCCGCGCTGCTGTACAAAATAACTGCTGCCCCACATACCACAGGTAAGCTCTGCGGCACAGTAACAAAAAAAGGCAAACATGGCTAAAACAGCACCCGGAATTTTAAGTAGACGGCCTATCTTTATGTGCTCTGTTTTTTCTTGCTGTACGGCAGGTTCTTTTTCTAAAAGACGCCATAACGGCAGTGCAAAAATCATTACTGCAACCAGCACAATTTGAATAGCCGCAATGGTAAAATAGCCTTTCCGCCACCCGCCGTAAGTACCTAAAAAGCAGGACATGATAACCGGGCCACAGCTTGCACCCACACCCCAGAAACAGTGCAGCCAGCTCATATGGATTGCTTTATAGTGCAGCGCTACAAAGTTGTTTAAAGCAGTATCTATTGCGCCGGCACCCAAGCCCAAAGGTACGCACATCAATACAATAAAGATAACGTTAGGTGCAAATGAAATGCCCAACAGCCCTGCCGCTGTTAACGCTACGCTAAAAGCCGTAACTTTGCCTGTGCCAAAGCGTGCAATGACACGGCTGCTTACCAAACTGGAAACAATAGTACCTAATGTTGTTACAAGGGACAAAAGACCTGCCGCACCGATGGTTACGCCAAGCTCGATATGTGCTACAGGCCATGCTGCGCCTAAAATTGCATCAGGCAAGCCCAAGCTGATAAATGCAAGGTATATAATAATCAGCAATATTGTTATCATAATCATTCTCCTCTTTTCATTAGCGGCTAAGCACCAGCGTCGGCTCCATTTGCTCCAACGTGTGCTTTGCAATTCCTATCTCAAAGTGGCGTATAAAGTTGCGTGAAAACTCTATCTCCGGCACAAAAAGATGATTTAGCTGCTGCACACATTGCGTGGTGACAGCCATGCAAACCTGTGGTGTAAAAAAGGTGCCGTACAAAATAATTTTTTGCGGTGCCAAAATGCTGCAAACTGCCGCCGTAAGCTTTGCCACCGCCGCCTGAACGGCTTCCAGGTTAGCATAATCCAACGTGTTCCAATCCACGCCGACAGGCACATTACTTACTTCTCCCGCAAAATTGTGGCTTCCTTTATAAATTTTACCGTCTATCACAATACCTGCACCCGGCGGACATGTAGCGGGAAAACATATTCCTACCACATTGGATACAGGTTGTGCCATTGTACTGTAGTACCCCAAAACAGCAGCGTTTAAGTCATTTTCATACACAACGGGCACTTGATACTTGACATGGTAATAGTTTAAAAATTCTACACCCACGATAGCCTGAAAATCATTTAAATAAATATTTCCGTTTTCCTCTGCGCCGGGCAAGCCAAACCCAATGGCAGCTATGGTATATCTTTCGGCTGCGCTATCCAACATGGATACAAAACTTTCAATGTGCACCTCTTGTGTTTCTTCGCTGGCAGCAAATACACATTCTTTAAACAAGTTGTAAACCCGCAGCTCTAAGGTGCAGTAAGTGTTAAGCATGTGGCCGAACAATACCGCGATATAGCGATTATTGGGGTTGTAACAGTACAGCTGTGCGGGACGCCCGCCCGCGCTGGGAACTGTATGCTCTTCAAATACTTCTTTTTGCAGTATAAGCTGTTTTAGTACGCTGTTGACAGTTACCACGCTTAAGCCCGTATGTTGTGCCAACTGCTTTTTTGTAGCGCGTTTTAACGACTGTAACGCATTTTGCACCAGCCCGCGATTGACCTCTTTCATAGTTAAAGCATTGCCCTGCATTAAATTTTTTTCCATTTTTCTCCTCTTATTACGTACCTTTTTAAAAGTATTTTAATAAGTTTATTGTAGCAGATATATTTTATTTTTCAAGAACTTTTTATATATTTTTTGCCTTAACCGCAAAATCACAATACACAAAAAAATGCACCCGCAGCTGCGGGTGCATTTTTTGCTTTTATTATTCCTGATTGTTATAGCTTACTGATTTTGCAATTCTCCTGTGTTTAACGCTTTTAAATAAGCATTGATAAATCCGTCTAAGTCTCCGTCCATAACAGCATTTACGTTTCCGTTTTCGTAGCCGGTGCGATGGTCTTTTACCAGTGTATAAGGCATAAATACATAAC
>JAQUTM010000011.1 GCA_028694405.1 Oscillospiraceae bacterium | reverse complement strand
ACAAAAAATTATTGAAAACAAAGGAAACGTGTGCTATATTAAAAATAAATTCATAGGACGAATTTGAGAAAGGAATAACACACATGAAACCTGTTTACGATATTTTAATTGTGGGCGGCGGCGTGGTGGGCAGCGCCATTGCCAGAGAGCTTTCGCGGTTTCAGCTGGAAATTGCCGTGCTTGAAAAAAACTTAGACGTCTGCTTTGAAACAAGCGGGCGCAACTCGGCTGTTTTGCACGGCGGCTTTGCGTACGACCCCGACACCTTAAAGGCGCGCCTTTGCGTAGAGGGCAACGCCGAATTTGACCAAGTTGCCGCCGAGCTTGACGTGCCCTTTAAACGCACAGGCAAGGTGCTTGTGGGCAACACCGACGAAGACATGGAGCGCCTTAAAAAAACACTGGAGACAGGCGCAATAAACGGTGCGCGCGGTTTATCTATTATAGATGAGGCCGAGCTGCACCGCTTGGTGCCGCAGGTTGTGGGCAAATTTGCGCTTTGGTCGCCTACCAGCGGCATATTAGACCCCTTTCAGTACACCATCGGCCTAGCCGAAAACGCCGTACATAACGGGGCAGAATACTACTTTAACACAGAGGTAACAGGCATAAAACGCGTACAAGACCTGTACTGTGTAGACACCACGCAAGGCGGCTTTTGCAGCAAATGGATTATCAACAGCGCAGGGCTGGGCTGTGGAAAAATAAGCGAAATGCTTGGCATAACAGGCTATAAGCTAATCGGCAGCAAGGGCGATTACATCATACTGGATAAAAAGGTTGGTCCGCTTTTGCCCATGCCCGTTTACCCCGTGCCAAGCAACACCTATATGGGCATACACGTTACCCCAACCGTAGACGGCAACGTAACCGTAGGCCCCAACGCCGAGCAGGTTTCGCTTGACGAAAACCCCTACTACGGTGTACCCAAAAAAAATATGGACTATTTGGCACAAAGCGCAAACCAGCTTTGGCCGTGTATCCGCAAAGAGGATTACATTCGCAACTACTGCGGCATTTTGCCAAAATGGGTGGACGACAACGGCGCCATACAGGACTGGAAAATTGAGCTAAACGACAAGGCACCCTGCTCGGTAAACCTAATTGGTATCGAATCCCCCGCGTTAACGGCGGCGCTGCCCATTGCCTGTTATGTGGTACAGCTGGTAGGCAGCAAGCTTACGTTGCGTCCCAAGGCAGATTTTAACCCCGTGCGCAAGGGTATTAAGCGTTTTGCAGAGCTTAGCAACGAAGAGCGCAGCGCTTTAATTGCCCAAGATAAAGATTACGGCGAGCTGGTTTGCCGCTGTGAAAAAGTTACAAAGGCAGAGCTGCTGCAAGCCATTCACAACCCCTTGGGCTGCCATACCGTAGCAGGTATAAAGCTGCGTACACGCGCTATGATGGGCCGCTGTCAGGGCGGCTATTGCCAAATGCGCATGGCACAGCTTATTCAGCAAGAGACAGGGGACAGCTTTGAGGAAATTCTCTACAACCGCAACGGCAGCTATGTGTTTACAGGGAGGGTGCGCACATGAAAACAAACCAGGTAGATGTTATCATTGTAGGCGGCGGCCCCGCAGGGCTTGCGGCAGCGGTGCGCCTGTGGAATAACGGCGTAAAAAACATTTTAATTGTAGAGCGCGAGGCATATATGGGCGGCATTTTGCGCCAGTGTATTCACGACGGGTTTGGCGTGGGGCGTTTTGGCGCTGCACTTTCCGGGCCGGAGTATGCCCAGCGTTTTATTGACGAGGTAACGGCGCTGCAAATCCCCTATGTAACGCGCACTACGGTATTATCCGTAAGCAGTGATAAAGTTGTGACGGTGGTTTCGCCAAACGGCATACAGCAGTATGCCGCCAAAGCGGTTGTGTTTGCCATGGGCTGCCGAGAGCGCACCCGCGGCGCACTTGCCATTCCCGGCGAGCGCCCTTGCGGTGTATTTACCGCCGGTGTGGCGCAAAGCTACATCAATATGTACAATTTGATGAACGGCAAGGACGTTATTATTTTGGGCAGCGGCGACATTGGCATGATTATGGCGCGCCGCCTTACACTGGAGGGCGCAAAGGTGCATGGCGTGTTTGAGGTAATGCCCTACGCCAGCGGTTTGCCCCGCAACATACAGCAGTGCTTAAATGACTACGACATTCCGCTGTATTTGTCCCACACCGTTACCGATATCCACGGTGACGCCCGCTTAAAAAGCGTTACCATAAGCCAAGTGGACGAAAACCTACAGCCCATTGCAGGCACCGAAAAGGAATGGCCCTGTGACACCTTGATTTTGTCCGTTGGGCTTATCCCCGAAAACGAGCTGTCTACCGGCGCAGGCGTACAGCTGGATACACGCACACGCGGCGCGTTGGTGGACGAAAATCTACAGACAAACATACCGGGCACCTTTGCCGCAGGCAATGTACTGCAAGTACATGACTTGGTAGACTACGTTTCGCTGGAGGCCGAGCAGCTGGCAGACGGCGTAACACGCTATCTTACACAGGGCGCGCTGCCTGCCTGCAATTATAGCGTAAGTGCAGGGCAGGGCGTAGGCTATGTGGTGCCACAGCGCATAAGCGGTACTCGGGACGTTACGTTTTCTTTGCGTGTGCGCCGTCCTATGCGCGGCTGCACCTTAAAAATAATCCAAAACGGACAGGTAATTGCCACCAAAAAGCTGCCAAAGGCGTTGCCTGCCGAAATGGAGCGCATAAAGCTGCCTGTGGCAAACCTACAGGCTACAGGTGATTTGGAGGTGTGTGTGGAATGATAAAAGAATTAACCTGTATTTTATGTCCCAACGGGTGTGATTTGAAAATTACCTGTGAGGGACGCAGCGTGGAAAACGTAGCGGGCAACCGCTGCGCCCGCGGCGAGGACTATGCCGTGCAGGAGCTGCTTTCTCCCCAGCGCAACATTGCAACCAGTGTACTTGTCAAAAACGGCACACTGCCGCTTGCCAGTGTACGCTTAACAGGTACTATCCCAAAAGACAGCATTTTTGACGCCGTAAAAGCCATACAGGCGGTAACGCTTACCGCGCCCGTGGCAATAGGTCAAATTGTGCTTGCCAACGTGCTTGGGCTTGGGGTAGACGCCATTGCCACCCGCGTAGTAGACGCAAGCTGCCTATAAAGGTCTCCTCTTTGCCGTGTGAGGCTTTTTATAAAAAAATGCCTGTCGGCTCCTGTAAGGGGGACGACGGGCATTTGTTTTTTGCAAAAAGGCTGTAAAAAAGGCAAGAAAAGCTGCTTAGCTTCTCTTGCCTTTGGCTTGCTGTGTGTGTTAAATCTGCCTTTAATGGGGCGGGTGTTTTGCGGTGGTGCGTGCCGGCGAAATTTGCGGGTAGTAAATACCCTCGTCCGCTCCGCTCTCGCTTATTAAGCTGGCAGTTACCGTAACGTTTAAATAGTCGCCGTCTAAAAGCAGGTTTACCTCGGTGCCGCGTTTGCCAAGCAATCCGCCCCGCACAAGGCGCACCGTAGGGCGCAGCGTGTTTTGCTGGTGGTTGCAAACCACCAGTGCAATGTCTCCGGTGCTTAAACGCACCAGTGTGCCAACCGGGTAAGCCGCCACTGTGTGCAAAAATGCCGAAAGCAGCACATCGTCAAAGTGGGTGCCGCTCTGTGCCACCATGTACTCCAGGGTGTCACAGGGGGCCCAAGCCTTGCGGTAGCTGCGCTGGCTGGTAAGGGCGTCAAACACGTCTGCCAATGCTAAAATGCGGCCGTAGATGGGTATGTTTTCGCCGTCAAGCCCGCGTGGGTAGCCGGTGCCGTCATACTTTTCGTGGTGGCATGCAATGCCGTTTAAAACGCGCTGCGGCATACTGCGGCAGGGACGCAAACGGTCAATACTCTTTTGGGGGTGTTGGCGTATCAGCGCAAATTCCTCGTCGGTAAGCGCTGTGGTTTTGTTTATAATTTCCAGCGGAATATCCAGCTTGCCAATGTCGTGCATCAGCCCGCAAAGTGCAAGCTCGGACAGCTGCTGTTTGTTGTAGCCAAGCTGTGTGCCAATCAGCACGCTTAAAATAGACACAAACATACTGTGAGAATAGGTGTATGTGTCATAATCTTTAATATCAATAATATTAACCAGATACTGGTCTTTGCTTAAAATATACATAACCAGCTCTTCGGCAAGCTTTTTTGTTTTTTCCAGTGCCATGTCAGAGATGGCACCCTGCTTTACATACCCCTCGTACAGCTCTTTTAAGTCCTTTACAGCCTGACGTTTTACTTTGGGGTCAATAAATTCTTCCACAACAACATCGTCACCAAACGAGCTTTGAATATATACACCGTCTATTTCGTATTGGTGTAGGCGTTTTATGGTAACGTCGCTAAGCTGTTGGCCTGTAACCAGCAGAGAAAAAAAGCTGGCGGGAGATACCACGTCTTTTGCCAATACCATACCGGGGCGTACATATTTTATTGGTACATATATCATAAGGATTACCTCGGCGTATAAAATAAAGTTGCAAACTAATCCACTATAGTATACCAGAAAAAAGTCACTTTTTCCATAAAAAACTTAAAATTCGACAAAAAATTCTATTTATATAGGGTGGGAAAGTAAGGCAGCAAAGAAAACGGTATTTTTATCAAAAACAGCACCCGCCTTTATAAAAGACAGGTGCCTGTATCTGCTGGGCATATTTATAACAGTGTAAGGATTAGTCGCGCTGCTCAAAGGGAACATACGCCACACGCGGCGAAATAGACTTGTAGGCAGGACGGATAATTTTGCCGGCTGTGGCAAGCTCCTCCATACGGTGTGCGCTCCACCCCGCAATGCGGGCAATGGCAAAAATAGGGGTGTAAAGCTCTTGGGGCAGCCCAAGCATCTCGTACACAAAGCCGCTGTAAAAATCAATGTTGGCGCTAACGCCTTTGTACATTTTACGGCGCTCTTGTATAATTTGCGGTGCCAGTGTGGCAACCTTGTTGTAAAGTGCATATTCTGCATCACGGCCGTTTTCGTGGCTAAGCTGTGCCACAAAGCGCTTAAACAGCTCGGCACGCGGGTCACTGATAGAATAAATGGCGTGGCCGATACCGTAAATTAAACCGCTGCGGTCAAACGCCTGTTTGTCCAGCAGGGCGTTTAGGTGGTGGCTAATTGCCTCGTCGTCCTCCCAGTCGGGTACCTTCTCCTTCAGCTCCTTCATCATCTCTACAACCTTAATGTTTGCACCGCCGTGCTTTGGCCCTTTTAAGCTGCAAAGGCCCGCGCTTATGGCGCTGTAGGTATCGGTGCCGCTGGTGGTAACCACGCGGGTGGTAAAGGTAGAGTTGTTGCCGCCGCCGTGCTCGGCGTGCAAAACAAGGGCAGCGTCCAGCACACGCGCCTCTAAATCGGTAAAATGGCCGTCGGGACGCAGCATTTGCAAAATGTTTTCTGCGGTGCTAAGCTCGGGCTTTGGGGGGCGTATGGTAAGCACGTCGTTGCAGTGGTAGTACCCGTAAGCTTGGTAGCTGTATACCGAAAGCATAGGAAACAGTGCAATCAGCTCTAAGCATTGCCGCAGCACGTTGGGCATAGATAAATCCTCGGCGTAGGGGTCGTAGCTGTAAAGCGTAAGCACGCTGCGCGAAAGGCTGTTCATAATATTGGCGCTTGGGCTTTTCATAATAATGTCACGCACAAAGGCTGTGGGCAGGCTGCGGTAATCGCCCAAAATACCGCAAAGCCATGTGTACTGCTGTGGGCTTGGCAGTTTTCCAAACAAAAGTAAAAAAATGGTTTCCTCAAAGGCAAACCGTTTGTCTGCAAAGCAACCGTCAATAATGTCGTGTACGTCTACGCCACGGTAGTAAAGCTCGCCGGCACATGGCTCTTCTACGCCGTCCACTACCTTTTTTGCGTAAACCTCGCTAATGTTGGTAAGTCCGGTAAGAACACCCTTGCCGTTTTTGTCTCGCAGCCCTTGCTTTACGTTGTATTGCTCAAATAAGTCGGCACAAATTTTATTGTGCTTTAGACTGATAGCACTGTACTGATGCAAGTCCGGGGTAATTTGGGAAAAGCTGTAATGATGTGACATTTTATGCGCTCCTTTCACGATAAAAATGCGGCCATTCCTTTGCCGCAGCCGTCTTACCCTTGTGGCAAGCGCGGCGTGGTGTAATGTTCTTTATTACAGTAAAGTATAATGTTAAATTATAGCAGATAATTTTCGCATAAAAAATAACATTTTGTTAATTATTTTCTATTTGGAGATTCTGTTAAAAATTTTTGGTTCTCTTTGGATAGCTTACCCATTTGTGCATAGTGCATACCTTGCAAAAAGCAGGGTAGGGTGGTAAGATAAACCCATAACAGCCCTCAAAAGGAGAAAAATATGCCAGCAGATTTACACACGCACACCACCTTTAGCGACGGTGGTACCGACATAGAAAAATTGCCCTTTTTAGCTGCCACAGCCGGGCTTACACACCTTGCCATAACCGACCACGACACCTTTAAAGCGTGGGATTGGTGCAGCGCACACGCCGGGGATATGCAGGGCGTTACGCTTATTCCCGCCGTAGAAATAAGCTGCGAAGATAAGCAGCGCAGACGGCGAGGGCACATGCTTTGCTATCTGCCAAATAAAACACCGCGGCTGCAAGCTTTTTTTGACAATATGTGCGCTTTGCGCAACGTTGCCTGCGGCAAAAGCCTTGCGCGGGTACAGGCGCTGTACCCCGCCGTTACCGACGACAGCATTTGCGAATACCGCACCCGCAGCGGCACCATGTTTAAGGTGCATATTATGCGGCGTTTGATGGAGTGCGGCTATACCGACACCGTATACGGCAGCCTGTACCACAAGCTGTTTAACACCAAGGACGGTCCCTGTTTGGTAAACCCGCCGTACATTGACGTGTACGAGGCACTGGATATGATAAAAGAGGCGGGCGGCGTGGCGGTTTTGGCGCACGCCAGTGTTTACCACAGCGTAGAGCTGGCGCGGCAGCTATGTGCCGAGGGCGCCATTGACGGCGTGGAAATTAACCACCCCCGCAACACCGCCGACGACAAGGTACAGCTGCAAGCCTTGGCAGAGCAGTACGGCTTAATTGTAACAGGCGGCACCGATTACCACGGAATTCACTCGGCAAAGCCGCTGCCTGTGGGCGCATTTACCGCAGCTGATGAGATGGTACAGCGTATTATCGCCTTGGCACAAAGCCGAAAGGCGGCTTTGCAGCCCAACCCATAAGGCTGCCGTCTGGCACTGGGTGGCGCTGGGTTTGTAAAGGCAAAAGGCGCATGGCAAAGCGGTTTTGCCTAAAAGCGTGCAGTACACCTGTAAAGCTGTATCAACGTGTAACAGAAGAGGAGAACAGATGAAAAAGCTTTTGTTTTACTTGCCTGCCCTTTTGGCAGCCGCTTTTTACGGGCTTATTTTGGCGGGCGGGGTGGCTTCTTTGGGGCAAATTTCTCCTGTTGTAATCCTTTGGCTGTGCCTGCTTACCGCCGCCGGTGCTTTCTTAAATAAAAAACAAGTTTGGGGTGCGTTGCCGGGGCTTATACCGGCGGCACAGCTTATTTTTATGGGTACCCGTCAAACGGGCCAAATTGTTAACGAAGCCCCCATAGGCATTGTGCTTTTTGTTTTTTACACCTGCTGCGGCTTTGCCGTGTATCGGGAAAGGCAAAAAAAATAGGCACAGCTTGTCGGCTTTTGCGGGATAAGCTATTTGCAATAAACAGAGAAGATAAAAATAAAACGCCTTTTAATGGGGCGTTTTTTTCTTTTACCTGTAAATGAGAGCAGGTCTGTTTTTCTTTGGGTAACAGAAGTATTTATATAGGAAAAATAGGTACTACAACTATAAAAAAATTCCAGAAAAGTAAAATAATGGAAATTTATAAAATAATGAGTAAAAATATCTTAAATAATACATTATTACCACATTGACTGTGGTTTTTTTATTTGTTATAATAAAAATAATTACAAAAATATGGAATATATGTATAAAATTTACTCCTTAAAAGTGTAAAACCATATAAATAAAATTTTAAGTCGTCCTACAAATTTACGCTTAAAGGAAGAAGAAGGAAAATTATGAAAAAGGTACGCAATCAGTCGTTGACAAACCTACTTTTCAGCATTGCAAGCTTTGCAAGTTCGGCTTTGCTGATTCTTGCTTTTGTCTTTATGCTAATGGTAAACAACAGCCTCTTAAACGAAAAAGAAAACCGCAATTTGTTTACAAAGTATTTGTACCAGTTTAAAGATGCCTCCACTTACTTAACCAACGAGGCACGCAGCTATGCGGCTAACGCAAACCGCGTGCACTACGATAATTACTGGAACGAGGTTAACAACGTACAAACCCGCCAAAAAGTGCTGGAAAACATGCAAGCCCTTGGTTTAACTGCCGAGGAGCAGGCACTTATGCAGCAAATTGCTCAAATTTCCGATGACCTTGTGCCCATAGAAGAAAAAGCCATGAACGCGGCTGCCAAAGGGGATAAGGAAACAGCCATTACGCTGCTTTACGGCAGCCGGTATGAAGAAGGGCTGTTACAAATGACAGAGCTGCGCACCCAGATAGAAAACTCGGTTACACAGCGCCTGCAAAACAGCGAGGGTACCGTTAGATTGCGCTTGGGCGTACTGGTAGTGTTTGTGCTGCTTGCCTATGGTGCCCTGTTGGTGGTACAAATTTTATTAAACAAATTTGTAACCCGCCAGTTGATAAAGCCGCTGCAAAAAATAGAAAAAAATATGCACGCTATTTCCCAGGGAGATTTACAACAGGTGCTGGACTTAGAGCCCGACACCTCTGAAATGGGTATGCTTGTAAAAGCCGTAAAGGATACCAACAGCTTTTTAAAAGAAATTATTGTAGATATTGGGGAGACCTTAGGCGCCATAGCAGACGGAGATTTAAGCTTTACCGTGGAAAAAAATTACAAGGGCGAGTTTAGCAGTATTAAGCTGTCCATGCAAACAATTTTAAACGGCTTAAATGATGTTTTAAGCCAAATACAACAGGCTGCACTACAGGTTACACAGGGCAGCGCGCAGGTTTCCTCGGGCGCACAGGCGCTTAGTCAAGGTGCTACCGAGCAGGCGGCAAGCGTACAGGAAATTTCTGCACAAATGGACGTTTTGGCTACCCACATTACAAAAATTGCCGCCGACGCAGTGGACGCAAACGGTAAAACCGTAAGTGCTTCCGGTATGCTGCAAAGCAGTATGGAGCAAATGCAGCAGTTAACAGAAGCCATGCAAGAAATTCAAAATGCCAGTGACCAAATAAGCAAAATGAACAAGGCCATTGAGGACATTGCGTTCCAAACCAACATTTTGGCGCTTAACGCCGCAGTAGAGGCCGCCCGTGCAGGTACTGCCGGCAAGGGCTTTGCGGTTGTGGCAGACGAAGTACGCAATTTGGCAAGTAAATCTGCAACGGCAGCACAGGAGACCACTGCCCTTGTAGAAAACAGCCTGGCAGCAGTAGAAAAAGGTGCGTCTCTTACAGAACAGGCGTTTCGCTCCTTGGAAAATGTGGGCACTGCCGCCGCCGCGGTTGCTCAAACAGTGGAGGGCATTGCAAGCTACTCTAACAGCCAAGCCAATGCCATAGAGCAGATGGCACTTGGTTTGGAGCAGGTAAGCGCCGTTGTACAAACCAACAGTGCAACTGCCGAGGAGAGCGCCGCCTCCAGTGAGGAGCTAAACGGACAAGCTGATTTGCTACAGCAGCAAATTGACCGCTTTCATTTAAAAAACTGCTGTAACTTGGCAGACCGTCTGTAACAGCGGTGTTTGGATACTTTTAAAATACATACAAAACCCCCGCCTAATGCTTTGCAAAAGACGGGGGTTTGTTTTTATAATGTGATAAACTTGCGGCAGGGCATTGCACAGGGCCTACAGCAGTTTTTTCTTTTTAAACAGTACAATACAGCCTATAATCACCAAAACGCTAAGCACAATTACGCCAATGTATCCGTATCGCCAAGTAAGCTCGGGCATGGTGGTAAAGTTCATGCCGTACCAGCCCACAATTAAAGTAAGGGGTAAAAAAATGGTGGTTACAACGGTAAAAATTTTCATAATGCTGTTTAGGTTGTAGTCCATGCTGGCTTGGTATGCCTCGCGCACCTGTACCAAATTTTCACGCAGCATTTGCACGTTTCCCGAAAGGCGCTCTGCCTTAGAGGCAAACAGACGAAAATAGTGCAGGTGCTGGGGTACAAACAAATCGTTTTCGTTTTCGCCAAGCTCCTCGCAAATATCAATCAGCTGCTCGTAATAGCTGCGCAGTAAAAGCAGCTTTTTCTTTGTCATTAAAATAATGGCGTTCAGCTGGTTTTCCAGTTTGCCTGTTAAAATGTCCTCCTCCATTTTGTTTAGCTGAAATTCTATGGTTTCCAGTGTGGCGTTATCCTTGTAAATCAAACGCTCAAAAAAGCTGTAAATCAGCTTTTCAAGTGTAACATTGCAGGGCTTGCAGTGGTTTACCACATACTCAAAAAGTGTAACATTACTCTTGTCTATGTCCTGTATGCTTACCAGTAAAAACAAGTTTTCTTTTATAAAAAAAGCCATTCTGTCTCGCTCGCCAAATACGTCGCCTGCGTCTATAATGCTTAACAGCCCAAAGCTGTAGTCATCGTAAACATCAATGCTGCTTCTAAAGCTTTTGTTCTGTCCACAGCACTCGGCAATAGCCGCCTCGGAAAACCCTAAAATGTGGTTGTACTCTTTTAATTCTTGCAGCGACAAAATACCCGCGTACAGGCCGGTACCAAATATCGCGTTTATATCAACGGGACGCAGCTCGTCTTTAAATTCAAAAAACATAATTGAAATCCTGCCTTTATTCCAGTAAACTTTACAGTAAAGTTTAGCACGCTGCACCTGTAAACACAAATATATTTTCTCCAACAAGAAAAACAAAGTCACTTTTTTTTGTGAAAAAAAATAAAAACAGGTGAAATGTGACACATATGTGGTATACTGATACTGAAAACATATATAATTTGTTAAATAATACCCAAAATAAGGATATAAAATAACCGTCAAGGGAGAAATCTATATGCAAACACATGTTGTGCGTCAGCCGATTATAGGCTTGGATAAAAGCGTGTTGGGCTGTCAGGTTATCTATCAGGATAAAGGTTTAAGTCTGTACAACCAAGACGATGTTTTGGCGGCAAACGCCATAGCAGACTTTTTTACGCGCTTGGACAGCCAGCATTTTAAAGATGAAAATAATATATTTATAACCTTTACCCCCAATTTGCTTCTGCGCAGCGTACCGCAAATTTTTACGCCGGAGCGTTTGGTAATTGAGGTGACGGACAGCTGTATTATTCACCCCGAGGTGCAAAAAACCATTTATGATTACGCCAGGCAGGGGTACCGCATTGCCGTTAAAGATTTTGAGTTTTCGCCGCGCTATTTTGCGCTTTTGGGTGTGGTGGAATACATAAAAATAGATATGGAAAGCACCGACGAAACCGCCGAAAGCCTTGTGAAAATAGGAAAAACCTTTCACAAAAAAATTATTGCGTACAACGTTAACACAACCCAAGCCTACGAAAAAGCAAAGGCTTGCGGCTGCCAGTATTTTCAGGGCACGGTTGTGGCAGCTGCCATGGCATCACAGATTAACCGCATGGACCATTTACAAAGCAACTTTTTCCAGCTGACCGCTGCCGTGGTAAAGGACGAGCCTGATTTAGACGAAATTACCGAGATTATCTCTCGCGACGTAACCTTGGCGTTTTCGCTTATCAAAATGGTAAACTCCTCGTTTTTTGCCCTGCGGCACAGCGTGCGCAGCGTAAAGCAGGCGCTTGTTGTTTTGGGGCTTGGCCAGTTAAAGCAATGGGTATATCTGCTCAGCTTTAAAAAGAACGAAAATCAATTTACCGACGAAATTATAAAGCTGTCATTTTTGCGCGCCAACTTTTGCGCCGAGCTTTCGCAGATGATACCGGGCATGAGCATAACCAAGTCTGACGCCTATTTAATGGGTATGTTTTCCACATTGGGTATGCTTATGGAGGTTTCACTGGAGGCGTCTCTTGCCGAGCTGCCCATTTGCGAAGAAATACGCGGTGCACTTATTGATAAAGAGGGCAAAGCGGGCGCTTTATACAAGCTGGTATTGGCTTATGAGGAGGCCGACTGGGCAACCGTAGAAAGCCACGCCGAAGAGCTGGGTTTGAATAAAGAAGTTATCAGCCAAAAATACATGAAGTGCATTGAATATGTAACCAAAATTTGGAACAGCTTAAATCAGCCCTATAAAGATAACGCCGAGGACTAGACGCCGCACCAAAACAGGCAATCGTCAGCGCAAAAATGAAATAAAAACTTTTTGACGCGGCGGCTGTGATTATTTTTATAGCAGCCGCGTTTTTGCTGTAGAGCCGCAAAGCTTTTAATAAGATTATACGGTACCGCGTTTACCGCAAAGCGCGGGCAGGCGCCCAAAGCCGCTATCAAATTTTAGACGGCACGCATTTTATCTATCAAAACCATGCCAAAAAAGCAAAGGCTATCACAGATGAATTTTTGGCACAGCTAAATTAAAAGTCAAAACAAAAAAATCGGGCATCGCCGTATTGCTATACAGCGGTGTCCGATTTGTTTTTATAAAAAGATTGTAATTTGTCCTGTTTTTACAAAGTGCTAAACTTCGTGAGAGGGCCGTGCCTTTACCACCAAAATGGCCTGTACCAGTGCCGTGGCAACCTCGGCTGCACGCTTACGGTCCATCTCGTCCCGCAGTATGGGGTTTTCTTCAATTACATAGCAGGGTGCCAGTTTGTTTAAGGTAATGGCGGCTACATCGTTGCGGCATTTATCGCAGGTACAGCAGCTAAATTTTTGCATGGCGGCGTCCATGCGTGCTTCCACCAAACCCTCCATCAGGTTTATAACCTTTGTGCTTTCCAGCGAAAGCTTTGTCGTCAGGGCAATGTCCTGGCTTTCTGCCTTGGTAAGCGCGGGGGTGTTTTCGGTTTGCTGCACGGTGGGTTCTTCCTGCAAAGCCGCTGTATTACCGGTAATAATTTTAATGGTGCTGTCAGAGGAAACGCTGGAAGCGGTGGGCATAATTTTTTTATACATCAGCTCTTTGTCAATTTCTTTTTTTGTTTTTGCCACCTTTATACACCTCTCTTCAGCAGCTCATCTACAAAGTTCATATAATCTTTTGTGGCACCGTTGGCGGGCGCATATTTTAGCAGGCTTGTCTGGGCAGACTGTGCCTCGCTTACCGTAACGCTGGAGCGAATACGGGTTGCAAACAGCGGAATATCCAAAGATTTTGCAATCATTTTAGCGGTGCCTAAAATTTCTTTTCCCAGTACGCTGCGTGCGTTAAAGCGGGTAAGTAAAATACCTGCAAATTCCAGCTTGGGATTGCAGTATTCTTTGATGTGCTTTACCGAATCATGCAGCTGAGCAAGGCCCTGTAAGCTGAAAATATCCGATAAAACCGGCACCACAATATAGTCCGAGCAGGCAAAGGCGTTTATGGTTAAAATGCCCAGGTTTGGCGGGGTGTCAATAAAAATATAGTCATAATAAACGCGCAGACTTTCAATTACGTCCCGCAGTAAAAACTCGCGTCCGCTGCCGATAAAATCCAGCTCGGCGCTGGACAGCAGTATGTTAGATGAAATTAAATCGCCGCACTCCAAGTGCTGTACGGCGTGCTGCGGTTTTACCTCGTGGCGCAAAACATCGTAAATAGAGGCGGAAATTTCGTTGTCTCCCTTTACGCTAAAGGTCAAGTTGCCCTGCGGGTCTAGGTCAATAGCCAGTACGCGGTGGCCGCGTTTTGTAAAACCAGCCATAAGCGCGCCTGTAGTGGTAGTTTTACCCACACCGCCCTTTTGGTTGGAAATAGAAATGACGATACAGTTTTTATCAGCCATTATAAAAAATCCCCTTTGTTACCGAGAAAATATAAAAAGCTAAATTTTAGCAAAATAACGCATATTGTCGCCTAAACATAGCATATCTTTATTTATTATACAGGTAAAATGCGGGGTTTACAAGCACAGAAAAAATTTATCAAATAAAAAAAATAAAAAACTTTTAAAAAAAGGTTAAGTTTAAAAAAAAAGGTTCGATAAATTTAATAGAGAAATTGTAAAGATGAAAAAATAAAGCAAAAAAGACGTAACTGCCCTGCAATAGGAGGTATCGGCATGAGAATAGACCGCAATAATGTGCTGCGCTACTACGAAAACACCAAAGCAGCAACCACTGCCCAAAAGCCCGAGGCGAAGCAGCCCGGTGAAACTGCCCCTAAGACAGACCGTGTCTCCTTTAGTGCGCAGGCCACCCTTAAAAGTGAAACAGGCCGTGTGGCGCAAAGCATTGCCACCGAAATTGAAGCTGACGCAAGCGCTGCCAAGCTGCAGCAGCTTAGCCAAAGCGTGCAAAAAGGCGAGTACCGCGTATCTACACAGGACTTGGTAGATTCTATTTTAAAAGTGTGGGGCTAACCTTGCCCCGTAAGGAGACTAGGCATGAACGAGCTGCAAGCAGAGGAGCTATTTTGCTTTTTTGAAAAATACGCCGCATTTTTATATGAGATGCTGCAACATGAAAAAGAAAAGCTCAGCGCGCTGGGGTCTAATTCTCTGCCGCGTATAGAGCACGCCATTACCAATGCGCAGGCTGACGCCAAGCAGATGGAAAATATGGAACAAAAACGTATGGAGCTGCAAGAAACGCTGGGCCTTGGCGGCAAACCATTTACCGATGTTATACAAAGCGTACCCCCACAGGACACGGCGCGTTTTACCGCAGTGTTACAGCGCATACAAAATTATGTGGACGAAATTAAATTCAGCAACGGCAAATCCATGGATATGGCTCGCGTTAATTTAACGGGTCTTAATCCGGACGCCGCCGCTGTGCCGCCAAGGGCGGAAAACGCAAACAACCCTTACGCAAAGGCACAGCTAAGCCCCCAGCAAAGCATACTGGAAACTAAAATTTAGCCAATAACGTGCGGCTTTGCACACGTTATTTTACAGGAGGAATCCCTTTATGAGAGCAACTTTTATGGGCTTTGAAACCGCCACACGGGGTATTCAGGCCAACCAAAAAGCAATAGATGTTATCGGCAACAACGTGTCCAATATCGGCGTGACGGGCTACACCCGTCAGCGGGTGGATTTATCCTCCCTCAGCGTAAATACGCGCTATTCCCGCTATGCAAACCGCACCACAGCGTTTGCGGGGCAAGGCGTGGTTGCCAACGGTGTCTCTCAAATTCGCGACACCTTTTTGGACAAGCGCTTTCGTGAAGAGTATGCCGATGTTGGCTATTACGATAAATTGACAGAGGTTTTGGGCGATATTGAAAATGCCATGACCGAAATTGAACCCAGCAATATAACAACGGCTTTAAGCCAGTTTAAAAATGCATGGGCGCAAATGCAGGTAGAGGGCGGGCAGGACGAAGTTACCGCCAGCACCATTTTGGCCGCCGCACGCAGCTTAACCCAAGTGTTTAAACAAATGGATACCAAGCTGAACAACGTGTGGGAGCAGCAGCATTTTGACTTAGAGACAAATGTGGGCTCTGTAAACTCCATTTTGCAAAGCATTGCAAACTTAAATGCTCAAATCAAAACCGAAATATTTACCTCCTACGGCGTTGGCAACGCTTACTACAAGCCCAATGAGCTGTACGACGCACGCAACGTTCTGCTGGACCAGCTTTCCGAGTACGGCAATATAAACGTAAAGGAAAACGAGGACGGCACCGTAACCGTTACCATGGGCAGCGATAACCATGTTGTGGTAGAGGACGATAAGTTTGACGCGTTAAATGTCTCTGCGGGAAAAGGCGGCCAAACAACCAGCCTAACATGGCAAACCACCGGCAAATCGGCAGATATGAGCAGCGGCGGGCTAAAGGCATCTATGCAAATGCTAAACGGCCGCGGTACTGCCGCCGATGCCACCAAAGGTGAGGACGTTGAAAAGGGCATTTTGTACTATATGGACAAGCTGGACGCCTTTGCCGTTACTTTGGCAGATGCCTTTAACAGCTCGATAGAAATTATGGACGCCGACGGAAACCCCACAGGTACCTATAAAGAGCTGTTTAGCTTTACCGACGAAAACGGAGAAAAAACGGCAGGCGGCTTTACTTTAAGCAACAGCTGGGCAGATGACCCCTCCTACATAATGACAAACGTACACCCCAAAGGCGAGGGCGCCGACGATACCACCTTTGTAAGCAACATTATTGCGCTGTTTACCAAAACCCTAGATTTTGGCGAGTACAAGGGCACCTTTGACGGCTATGTTTCGTACTATACCAACGCAAATTTGGCAAACCAAAAAAGCACGTCTCAAACCCGTCTGGACGCCAGCACAGAGCTGTCCGATTCCATATTGAAAAAAATCAGTGCCATTTCCGGCGTTTCCATGGATGAAGAGGGTATAGATTTAACCCAGTACCAAAAGGCTTACAACGCCATGAGCCGTGTTATGACAACACTGGACGAGGCACTGGACAAGCTGATAAATGACACGGGCCGCGTAGGCCGATAACATAAAAAGCGGGCACGAACACCCCGCCTAAAAGCATTTAACAGGAGGTTGTACTTATGCGCATTACCAACAATATGCTTACCCGCAACTATTTGCGCGGCATGAACAAAAATTTATCTAATTTAACAAAATCCAACGATAAGCTCAGCTCACAGCGCTCTTTCAGCAAGGCAAGCGAAAATGTTGCCGATGCCAACCGCGCTTTGCGTATTCGCCGTCTGCTTACCGATAATGAGCGCAATCAATCTACCATAGAGGACACAAGAAACCGTTTTGCCGCCGCCGAGGACAGCCTGCGCACTTTAAACACCGTAATCCAAAACGTTACCGACAAGGTAACACAGGGTATGAGCGGTACGGTTAACGCAGAGGACCGCGAAATTATTTCCAGAGAAATTACCAATTTGCAAGAGGAAGTGCTAACGCTTTCCAATGCCAAATTTGGCGATAAATATCTGTTTGCCTCTGCCGGTAACGAGAAAAATACCGCTCCCTTTACGGTAAACGATACAGGCAAGCTTATCTATAACGGCAATGCCACCGCTGTTGATGACATGGTAGAAAACGCCAACGGCAAGCCTGCCACAGACAACGGCGACGGTACTACTACCGATATTTCCTATAACGGCACTAACTATTTGGACATCGGTCTTGGCTTTGAAACCGCAAACGGCAAGGTGGATACCCGCACAGCCATAAAAAGTACGCTTTCGGGCGCGGAGATTTTTGGGTTTGGCACAGACGCTGCGGGCAACCCCAAAAACCTGCACAGCCTTTTGGGTAAAATAAGCCAGGATATTAAAGAGGGTAATACAGAGACACTGGCTACAGACTTATCCTCGCTAAAAAAAGCCCACACCAATTTGCTGCTGCACATTACCGACATCGGTAACACCACCAGCTTTGCAGACCAAATTAAAACCACCTTGGAAAATGACGAGGTGAATTTAAAGGCTTCTCAAACCTCTATTGAAGGGGTAGACTTAAGCGAAGAAATTATGTATAACAAAAACTTTGAGATGGCATGGACCGTTACCTTGCAGCTGGGCAGTAAAATTTTACCGCAGTCTATTTTTGATTTTCTGCGCTAGGTAAAGGCTTTCAGTCGAGGTGAAAACGTATGAAATCATTGTTAGAATACACAGTAGTGCCTTTAAAATATGAATATAAAATGCAGCACGCACAGCTGAAACCCCAGGATACGGCCCAAATGCCCAAGCATACCATGCAAAAAACAGGTGGCAACCTGCAAATTAGGCAAAGCCAAGCCCAAATTAGGCAGGACAGTACCCAATTTCGCAGCACGCTGGGCTACAAAGGCACTGCAGAGGTAAACGGTGAGTGGGCTCAGCGCAGTGTACAGGCGGCGGCAGAGGCCACCGAGGCATATGCCGCCATTGGCAACCAAATCCGCCATATAGAAAACAAAGGCACTACTTTGGCAGATGCTTACTACAACCAAGCTATGCAGCGCTTAAGCGGCGGTAATTTGGCTGTTACACCGCTTGCCGCCATTGAAACCTCATTTACAGGCGGCGGTGCCGAAATAAACTACCAGCAGGCCAAGCTGCAATTTGACTGGAGCATAAGCCAAGTGCGCCGAGAGTTTGTACCGGCGTCCTTTAAGCTTAACATATCCCAGTACAATTCCATTAAATTTGAATACGTTGGCAAGCCCATTTATGTACCTGCCAGCGCAGACCCCGAGTATGAGGCAACGGTGTAACCGCCCATGCAAAAGGGTATGACAAAAAAGAGCAGCTTGTTTTCCACAGTGTAACAGGAGGAAAGCGCTCTTTTTTTATTTTAATTATTTAAAAGGCGAAAGCCGAAGGGGTATTTTATGACCATAAACACAAGAGACTTTGGAAAAATAGAAATTTTGGAAAGTGAAATTTTAGAGTTTAAACTGCCCATACTGGGGTTTGAGGCATACACAAAATTTGTAATGCTGTATGATGATGAAATGGGACAGGCACTGTGCTGGCTGCAATCTGTAAGCGACGCCGACGTCTGCTTTATTTTGGCAGACCCCGCGTTGGCAGATGAAAGCTATTGCCCCGCCTTACCGGCAGAGGCACTGTGCGCTTTGCAGCTACAGCCCAAGGATGCCGTGTACCGCGTGTTGACGGTTATCCCTCAAAACCCCCAGGACGCAACGGTTAACCTAAAAAGCCCCGTTGTAATCAATCCCCACAAAAAGCTGGCAGGGCAGGTTGTGCTGGAGGACAATTATCCGCTTAAAGCCATGCTAATGCCACAGGAGGATACCACATGTTAATTTTAAGCCGCAAAAGCGGACAAACCTTTCATATTGGAGAAGATATTCACATTACCATAACAGAGGTTTCGGGCGACAAGGTGAAAATAGGCATTGAGGCACCGCGCCAAATGAGCGTGCTGCGCGATGAGCTGGTACAGGTAAAAACCAGTAACCTGGAAGCTGTTGCCGCCGCCGACAAAACCGCGCTGCGCAGCTTGGCGGCCAATTTAAAGCAAAAAGAAAAAAACAAAACACCAAACCCTTAAGGTTTGGTGCTGCTTTTCTTTTTGCATGCCAAAAAATGGTTTAAGGCCTCTCGGTTTTGGGCGCTTAGCGATACAATGTCACAAATTAAAATGGCAGAGTTACGCATAAGCAGGGTGCGCTCACGCACAAGCACCAGCATATGGTCTAGCATTAAGCTCATGCCTTCGGCACTAAACATCAAATATTGGCCTTTGTCCACAAATTCCATGGTACATATTTTAACGGTATCGGTAGACAGATACCGCACAAATCCGGAGATTTTTTCTGCTTTTTCTGTTTTAAAATGGGCGCTGCGGCCGGGTGCAAGGTACAGCTCTGTGGCTAGGTTTACGTTTACGTCAAACAGGCTGCGTGCCGCTTGCATAATATCAGGGCTTACATCTACAATTTGCAGCCGTTTGCGCGAGGAGAGGTAAACCCGCCCTGTAAAACATTCCATTTCCTTGTCGCCCAAGGTGCGGTAGATATAAGCTGTTGTGCCCAGCTTTAACAGCGGTACAAATTCGCTGCAAAAATTAACAGCGTTTTCCTCTTCTTCTAAATAGGCTTGGCCAAGCTCCAGCACTTCACCTTTTTGAATTTTTAAAACGGCAGAAAAATAAATGGGGTTCATTCGCGGTCGGCTCCCTTCGACAGTAGAAAAATCTATAAATGAAATTATTTTTATAATAAAAGGAGAAAAACAAATGGACGTCACGACCCAGCTGCTACAGCTGCTTTCACAAAAACAGCAGCAGTTTGAAACATATAAGCAATACACCCAAATATTACTGGAATGTGACAGTGAGATTATGACTGATTATATCACAAAACGTGAGGCATTGGCAAATGAGATAGACGCCATAAACAAAAAAATAAACGATATTTGTGCCGCGCACCCCCAGCAGGCACTTTTAAAAGAAATTTTGCTGCTGCACCCCAATTACAGCGACGTACCCGCAGAGTTTAAGCCGGTGTTTGCGGCAGTACAGCAAATTTTTGCCCAGATAAATTACATTACCGGTTTAAACAGCCAAATTATCCAGCGGGCACAGAACGAGCGTGACGAGGCAAAGGCACAGTTGGTAGAAAAGAAAAACACCCCTAAAATTGTGCGCTACTTAACCAACTTAACGCCTGGTGAAGATGACGGCGCTTTAACCATAAGCAACAAAAAAGCATAATATTTTGCAAAAAAGCTTAATTTTTGCAAAAAGCTGCCGATTTATTTAACAGAGAAATAAAAAATTCTGCTTTTATGCGGTTTACTTTTATATATAAGGAGGAGTTTATATGGCTATTAACTCGCTAAGTGCTTCCAGTAACGGGCTTTCGGGGCTTGTTTCCGGCTTGGATACCGAGAGCATGGTAGATGCTTTGCTGGCCGGCACACAGTCTAAAATTGACAAACAAAATCAAAAGAAAACCCAACTGGAATATAAACAAACCATGTATCGGGAGATTGCTGCAAAAATCAAATCCTTTCAAACAAAGTTTTTCAGCTATTCTAACCCCGACACCAACCTCATTTCCAGTGCGCTGTATAACTCCATGTCGGCAACCACAACCTCGTCGGCCTATAAAGTTACCGCAAGCACCTCTGCCCAAGGCGGCAGCTTTACCGTAAGCAAGGTTACCACCGCTAAGGCGCAAAAAGAGACATCGGCAGTAAACGCCACAGGCAAGCTGAGTGGTACTGTAAGTGCTCAAAAGCTGGCAGCTTTGCAGGCAAACTTGGAAAGTGATGCCAACGCCCTTAAAATTACCGTTGGCGATAATGAAGTTGCGGTTAAGCTAAGCTCTCTTGCAGGTAAGTCAAACAGCGAGGTAGAACAGGTACTGAATCAGGCGTTTCAAGCAAAAGGCGTAGGTGCAACTGCTGTATTTTTAAACGGTAAAATTACTGTTTCGGCAACCGACAGCAGCGCCGCTGTTTCGGTAAGCGGTAATTCTACGGCTTTAAGCGCCGTGGGCGGCACCGGTAAAAAAGGCACCGGCGCCATAGAGCTTACCCCCACCCAAAACCAGGTTTTACCCAGTATAGATGTCACCGTTGACGGTGTAAAAAAATCTATTTCGTTTAACCCGCTCACTGCTACAGACGCCGACACCTTGGCACAGCAGCTGCAAACCAATATAGCTGACGCATTTGGCGGCGGCATTATGGTAACGGCCACAAGCGGCAAAATAGAGTTTGGCTTTGACACCTCTACAAGCTCTAACACCACCCGCCAAATTACCCTTACAGGCGGTGCCGATGTTATGAGCGCCATAGGCATTCAATCGGGTATATCAAATAAATTGTCGCTTACCACAGCCATTTCTTCCAATAACTTTAAAACCCCTGTTGTGGGCGATTTGCAAAAATTCAGCATTAACGGTGTAGAGTTCAGCATTAGTGCTGACCGCAGCCTTACCAGCGTTATGAATGAAATTAACAACAGCAGTGCAGGTGTTAAGGTTACTTATTCGGCTCTTACAGACCGTTTTTCCATCGAGGCAAAAAGCACAGGCGAAAATGCAAACGGTTTTACCATAGAGCAAACCCAGGGCAATTTAATGACGGCTATGTTTGGGGCGGCAGGCTCCGGCAACGTTATTGGCAAAGAGCTTAAAAAAGAAACCGCGGGTTTAACCGCCCAAATAGCAGATATAGATGCGTTTTCGTACAAGGGTGGTACTGTAAATTTAACCATTAACGGCACGCAAAAATCCTTAAAAATAGACGCTGTTACGGCAACGGGCGCCGAGGGCGCAGCCGCTTTTGTAGAAAGCTTAAATGCTGCCATTGCCAAAGAGCTTGGCGTAGCCGAGGGTGAGGAAAGCCCGGTTAGCTTTACGCTTACGGGCAGCAGCGTCAGCTTAAGCGCCATGGGTGAATATGCCGATAAGGTTAGCATAACCGATAACAGCTTAGAGGCTATTGGCTACACCACAAAGCCAAGCCAAAGCACCACCTTGGCACAGCTTGGCATTACAGAAGGCGTGTCCTTTACCCTTGGCAGCGGTGCAAACACCCAAACCGTTACCGCCACCGCCGATATGACCTTAGAACAGCTTACAACAGCCATTAACAATGCCAACAAAGCGGCTACAGGTAATGCTTCTGCGGCAGATGTTGCCACCTTTGAGCCGGGCAGTGCCTTTATAAAAATAGCGGGTGTAGAGATTCCCATGACCTTTACCGATGCAAGTGGCAAGCTGTTTGGACAAACCACGGGGCAAATTGGCGTAACCGATGCCACTGCTTTGCAGGTTGTTACCACAGGCAGTAATGCAAAAGCTACCATTAACGGCGTAGAGATAGAGCGTGCCACAAATAACTTTACGGTAGACGGTGTAAGCTTTACCCTTACTGCCGATTCCACCGATACTTCTACTGTTACTGTATCTCAAGACACCGAAAAGGTGTACAATGCCCTTGTAAGCTTTGTTGAGGACTACAATACACTGGTAAACTCTATGAATGAGCTTTTGGACGCAGATGCAAATTACAAGAGCTACTTGCCCTTAACCAGTGCCCAAAAAGAGGAAATGAGTGACCGCGAAATTGAGCTTTGGGAGAAAAAATCCAAAGAGGGCTTACTGCGCAACGACTCTACCCTGACAACCATAATGGGCAATTTGCGCAACACCCTTTACACCAAACCCGAGGGAGGCAACATTGCCTTATATGATTTGGGTATTACCACCAGCTATTTTGGTACAAAAGACAATTTAAGCATTTCCAGCAAAGAGGACTTAAAGTCAAAAATAGCCGAAAATATGACAGATGTGCAAAAGCTGTTTACCGATTCGGAAAAAGGCTTGGCAACCATGTTGGATAGTGCAATTACCAAAGCTACCAGCAACAGCGCGGCTAATCTTGGTACACTTGTACAAATGGCAGGCTCCAACTCTGCCGATACCACCAGTACCATTTATAAACAAATTAAATCTATTAAAACCACGCTTTCTAAGCTGGAAGATACTTATGAGAGTGAGTACGACCGCTACTGGGCAAAATTTAACGCAATGGAACAAATTATCAGTAACATGAACCAGCAAAGCTCTTGGATAACGTCCCAGTTTGGCTAAATAGTGCTGTAATATGAGGTGATTAAAATGGCATATAACCCCTACAACCGTTATACAGAACAATCTGTCATGACGATGACACACGGCGAAATGCTGGTGAAGCTGTACGAAGAAACAGCAAAGCAGATAAACAACGCCATTGTGACCATTGAAAAAAACGACATAAAGGCAACCAACACGGCTTTGCAAAAAGCACAAAAGATTTTAAACTATCTATCGGCAACGCTTGATAAAAAATATCCGGTATCGGCTAATCTTGCGGCTTTGTATGACTTTTTTATCCGTCAGCTGGTAACGGCAAATGTTCGTAAGGACGCAGCGCTTCTTAAAGAGATATTACCCATGATAGAAGAGCTAAAGGAAACCTTTGTGCAGGTAGACAGGCTGGCACGCGTAGGCGGACAAAGTGCCGCGCAGGGCGGCGGGCTTGCCATAACAGGCTAAAATTTATGTTGACAAAAAAACAGGCAGAGCGCTAGCAGGCTCTGTCTGTTTTTCTGTGCAAAAAACAACAAAAAAAGTTAAAAAAGGAAAAATTGTGTAATTTAATCAGATATGTTAAGATTAAAGAAATGTAACCGATAAAATATATAGAGATAGTTTATCATTTTGACAAGCGTAAATTTCAAGGTGGACGGTAAAAATATGAAAATGAAATCAGTGCTAAAAAGAATAACGGCGGCAGTGCTTGCGCTTTTGGTAACGGCCTCGGGCTTTGCAGGGCAGGCGCCTTTGCTTTTGCTTGCAAACGCCGCTACTTATTACATACAGTTTTATGATGAAGTAACAGGGCTAACCAGCAGCAAT
>JAQUTM010000010.1 GCA_028694405.1 Oscillospiraceae bacterium | reverse complement strand
GAGCAATGGTAATGGGCTTTTGCCAGTTGCGCACTACAGGCTTTACACAGTCAATTAAAATAGGTGCGCGAAAAACAGTGCCGTCCAAAACAGCGCGAATTGTACCATTGGGGCTTTTCCACATCTTGTGTAAATTGTATTCTGTCATACGCTGACCATTGGGAGTAATGGTTGCACATTTTACCGCAACACCATATTTTTTATTTGCCAAAGCTGCGTCCATAGTTACCTTGTCAGCTGTTTCATCACGATAAGGCAATCCCAAATCATAATATTCTGTATTCAATTCTACAAAGGGCAGCAACAGCTCGTCCTTAATCATTTTCCAAATGATACGGGTCATCTCATCGCCGTCCATTTCAACCAAAGGCGTTGTCATTCTTATCTTTTGCATCTAATTCCACTCCTTAAACTTTACTTTTCGTCCCCTAAACTTGTAAAAACAATATATGATATTATATTAACATTATATTTTATTGCGCGCAATGGGTACCGCTTTGGAAATTGCCGCAGCGGCAAAATATAAAACGGCAAGAAAGTCGATTGTATTTTGCTAATTCATTAAAAATAAAGTCAGGCAGTTTTTTACAACTGGCTGACTTTATTAAAATTTCCTTATAAATTGTTAAAAGTATGCCCAATATTTTCTATTTTTCAGCATTGATTTCTCCTTGTGATTGTATTTCGATTTTCTGATTGGGAATCTCAAGCCCCCAATTATCCCAACCTACATAATTTTTTCTAGCAAACAGTTCAATTTTTTTTTGTTGCGGAAACATTTTGGTAATTCCATCAATTACCATTTGTGGTTTTTCACTGTGTTTTCCACGATGAACAGAAATAAGTTGACGTACATTCCGAGCACCCCGGGGCGATGGAAAGCGGCCCTTTTTAAATACAAGCACAAATTCTGTTTGTGATAGTGTATACCTGCCAGGGTTATGAACTTGTTTATCCCATACAAATGCCATAGTCTTATATTCAAATCCCCAAAATTGACCAAGTTGGATTGAATTAGCAAGCTGAGGCCCTGTAGTCCACATAAACAAAATAGAATTATCGGCAGCGATCGAATTCACATTAAGCTCTTTTAACTCCTGTAATTTTAAGGTAGGATACTTAAAATTTGCAGCGCTAATAAACACCTGGCGTTGAAATCCAATGTTTTCAGTTTTTATACTCGACTTATCATATTGCATCTTCCCCCCATAATCCCAAGGTGGATCAGCGTATATTACATCATATTTTTCTGTTGGTAACAAGGGATATAATTCCTTAAGAGGATTTACTTTTTTCCTTCGTTTTGCTTCCGGATTATATTTAGAATATCCACTACTTATAGATAATTCTTTTCCATTCATTGCATACTCTCCTATTAGTTCTTCTTTAAAGAGAATACCATTATTAAAGATTATCGTCAATAAAAATGTTACTTATAATCCGTTGACTTAATAGCATCGGTAAGTATTCTGTAAAACAGGAGGATTTTATATGAAAAAAAATAATTCAGTCAAAGAACAGCTAGGTAGTCGAATACGCGAGTTGCGAATATATAAAAATCTAAGTCAAGAAAAGTTTGCTTTACAAATTGGGATGGATCGAACTTACCTGGCTTCTGTAGAAAAAGGGAAGCGAAATATTTCATTAGAAAACATCTACAAAATTTCCCTTGGATTAGAAATAAGTCTTGATAAACTTTTTAAAGATATATATTAGGAGGAGAAATATGGCAACACAAGAATTGCGAAAAAGAGCAAACTGGCAAACCATTAGCGGTGCTAAGGCTCTAAAAACTGAAGAGCTATTTCAAACATCTCTACAAATCGCTTTAGATTCAGTATATCCTAAGCAGTTTAAAGTGGACAGACACCCAAAAGAGTTTGGTAACATTTATTCTACCTATCCCTTGCCACCCGAGGTGCTTAATAAGATTTATAACATTGATACGGCAGCAACAAAAGCCAATGGAAAGCCTAAGTACGAATGGGGAATAAAAATGGATTTTGCTATTCGTAACCGTAAGAATGGAAAAATTCTTTTTGGAGAAATTAAACGTCAAGATGGTTGGATTGAAGACACTGATATGCAGGCTGGAAGAGGAAATGCTCATGAACGCAGTTGCAAATATTTTACTCCAGGCCTTATGAAAATCATTCGCGAAACAGGAGGGATTTCTGAAGAAATTCTCCCATTTTGGCTAGTTATTGTTGGTGATATTACGAGAGATCCCCGCAGAAATCGAGAAATAGCTTATTGGTTTCAAGGTTACACAAAAAATTATTATATGTGGCGCGATGTTGAGGATGTCGGCGATATGCTGGATTTTTTTGAAAACAATTTACTTCCATATTTACTCTAATTTAAATTCTTTAAAAGTGTTATAAACTGCTGCTTTTATAATTAGGTCCTTATTAAGTTTCGTTACATTTAATACATTTTTTCTAAAATCATTTAATATTATTTTACTTTTCTTGCCGCTTTTTTATTTTTTAGTACAGTGGGTACAGCCGCTGCAATTACCGCAGCAACCCTTACCCTGTTTTTTTCGTTTTTTCATCGTGTAAAGAGCGTATAACACACCTGCTGCGACAGCAGCTAACACAATATAGTCAATTACGTTCATTTTTTATTCTCCCATTGGTTTACAAACAGCGTTAATTTTGGTTTTACCAAATAAAGCTGCTAATTTGATAAACCGCAAATGACACTACCCATGCGATACCCATTTGAAAACAAATGACGCCAAGTGTCCCCCATACACTGTCCAATTCACGCTTCACAGCTGCAATAGCTGCAACGCAGGGGGTATACAGCAGTGTAAATGTTAAAAAGCTTAGCGCGGTAGCAGGGGTAAAGATAGTTCCTAAAGTACCAGCCAATGTGCTTATGTTGGTGCCGGTCAGTACAGCCAAGGTACTTACTACTGCCTCTTTTGCGGTAAAACCCGTTATCAAAGCTGTGGATACCCGCCAATCGCCAAACCCAAGCGGAGCCAGCAGCGGACTGATAAACATACCGATTGCCGCTAACATGCTGTCTGCGCTCTCTACTACATTTAATCGTATGTCAAAGGTTTGCAGTATCCAAATTACAATAGTGGCTACAAAAATTACCGTAAATGCTTTCACCAAAAAGTCTCGCGCTTTATCCCACATTAACAGTAAGACACTTTTTGCACTGGGAAATCTATAATTGGGAAGCTCCATAACAAAAGGTACAGGTTTTCCTTTAAATAAGGTGTTTTTAAAAGCCAAACCACATAAAACGCCCATTAGAATACCTAAAATATATAATCCCACCATTACAAAAGCCGCATAATTTGGAAAAAACGCGGCGGTAAACACAGCGTAAATGGGTAATTTTGCGCTACAGCTCATAAAGGGCGTAAGCAAAATTGTCATTTTACGGTCTCTGTCACTGCTTAAGGTGCGTGTGGCCATAATGGCGGGTACGCTGCAGCCAAAGCCAATTAACATAGGTACAAAGCTGCGTCCCGAAAGCCCGATTTTGCGCAGCAGTTTATCCATTACAAAGGCTACCCGCGCCATGTATCCGCTATCCTCTAAAATAGAAAGAAAGAAAAACAGCGTAACAATAATAGGTAAAAAGCTAAGCACGCTGCCTACACCGGCAAAAATACCGTCAATTACCAAGCTGTGTACCACAGGGTTTAATCCAAAATTTGTTAACGCGTTATCTACTACAGCGGTAAATCCATCAATGCCAAGGCTTAAAAGGTCACTTAAAAAACTGCCGATTACCCCAAACGTCAACCAAAATACGGTTAACATAATAAGCAAAAAAATGGGTATTGCAAAATATTTGTGTGTAAGTATATTATCAATGCGGATACTGCGCAGATGCTCTTTGCTTTGTGCCGGTTTTACTACTGCTTTGCTGCACAAGCCTTCAATAAAAGCATAGCGCATATCTGCCATGGCGGCTTCTCTGTCTGTATCCAGTTCATGCTCCATTTCGCTTACACTGTGCTGTAAAAGCTCTTTTTCGTTTTCGGTCAGGTTTAACGCCTCCGTCATAGGGCCGTCACCCTCTACCAGCTTGGTAGCCGCAAAACGAGCAGGTACACCAATGCGGTCTGCATGGTCTTCAATCATATGGCTTACACTGTGAATACAGCGATGCATGGCACCACTGCAAAAATCCAAACGCTTAGGGTTGCGCTTTGTTTGGGCCACATATAAAGCCTTATCTATCAGCTCGCTGACACCTTCATTTTTGGCTGCGCTGATGGGTACAACCGGTATGCCAAGCTCCATATGTAGCGCGTGAACATCGATAGTACCCCCATTTGCACGCACCTCGTCCATCATGTTAAGTGCCAAAACCATAGGAATATTCAGCTCTATAAGCTGTAAGGTTAAATACAAATTGCGCTCAATGTTTGTAGCGTCTACAATATTTATAATACCGTCGGGTTTTTCGTTTAAAATAAAATCACGGGTTACAATTTCCTCACTGGTATAGGGAGAGAGGGAGTAAATACCCGGTAAATCCACCACTTGCGCGTCTGCCTTTTGCGTGCGTATTTTTCCGCTTTTTTGCTCTACCGTAACACCGGGAAAATTACCTACATGCTGGTTAGAGCCCGTAAGCTGGTTAAATAACGTTGTTTTACCGCAGTTTTGGTTGCCTGCCAGTGCAAATACCATGGTTTACTCCTCCTCTACTGTAATTTTTTCTGCATCTTCTAAACGCAGCGTCAGCTCATAGCCGCGCAAATTTAATTCAATGGGGTCACCCATGGGGGCCACTTTACGCACCATTATTTTTGTTTTAGGCGTAAGCCCCATGTCCAGCATATGACGGCGCAAAGCACCTTCTCCGCCCACGGTAATAATTTTTGCTTTTTTACCCAATGGCAGCTTATCCAGCGTCATACCATTTCCCCTTTTCTTTTGTAAAAAGTATCGGTTATTTCGTGCGTTTGTTAGCTTAAGCTAACTTTATGGATAAAGTTTAGCATACGCTAACCTTGTTGTCAATCGCTACCCTTACAAGCTTTCAAAAGGATTTTCTTTTATTTTTGGTTAATTTTTCTTTTTAAAATATATTTGCCTAATCTGTTTTTAAAAATATATGAAAGCTGTTCGGCTTTTCAAAAGCGGCAATTTGTGCTAAACTATTAAAAAAGAAGCGTAACGGAGGCGTGTAAAATGGCTGCTGTTTTAGAGTCCGGTGAAAATTACTTGGAGACAATTTTGATGCTGGAAAAGAAAAAAGGTACGGTGCGCAGCGTAGATATTGCAGCCGAGCTTGGGTTTTCCAAGCCCAGCGTCAGCCGCGCCATGGGCATTTTACGTCAAGAGGGTTTTATTGAGCCTGACATAGCAGGCGCTGTTAAGCTGACCGAAAAGGGTCGGCAAAAAGCGGCCTCTGTTTACGAGCGCCATCTGGTTCTGACAGGTTTTTTAACAAAAATTTTAGAGGTTGACCAGCATACCGCCGAGGAAGATGCCTGCCGTATGGAGCACGTTATCAGCCAAGTAACTTTTGAGAAAATTAAAGAAAAACTGGAAAAAATTTAATTAAAACCGCTTTATCATTATGTATGCCACAATATTTTATAAAAATGCAAATAGCTTTTATATTTTATAGCTGCTCCCTTAAAAAAGCTTTGCATGAATGCTTTTTTTTTGCAAACTCTAACTACAGGGTTTATAAAAACCGCTTAGTAGTACATTTTTTAGGGGTAGGAGTTATCTATGACAGAAAACAACAAAGAACAGCGCAATAAACATTTATGGCTGTATGTTATGACTGTTTTGCTTAGCGCGGCAATTTTACTTTTTGGTTGGAAATATATTCGCTCGCTTGGCACCTTACAAGGAGATACGCAGCTTGTGCCGTTAAAGGCACAAGTGGTAACGGTGCTGGACCGACAGATAGAAAGTGATGCCTATTTAAATGGTGACACCATTGATACCGTGCATGTAATTTTTTCTGCAAAAATTTTAGACAACAACGGTCAAAGCCCCAATATTATGGCAATACAAACCATTGACGGCTATCTGCCCAGCGGCATGAAAGAAGTGGAAAGCGGTGACATTGTGTTGCTGTACAAAGGGTTAGACCCTTCTTCTCCGGAGGAATATTCTTTTGGAGATTACTGGCGTATTGACATGATTCTTGGGCTGCTTGCTGTATTTTGTGTAGCTTTGCTTATTTTTGGCCACATAAAAGGCGCCAATACCATTGTTTCTATGATATTTACAATAGGCGCCGTTTTCGCCGTATTTGTCCCCAGTATTTTGGCGGGCTGTAACATTTACGTTTGGTCTATTTCTGTATGTTTATACATTATTGTAATGACACTTTTAATTGTAAACGGGTGGAACGCCAAAACCCTTACTGCCGCTTTGGGCTGCTTTGGCGGTGTGGTATTGGCCGGTATCCTCACCTATCTTATGAGCAATTTGCTGCATTTGACAGGTGTGGTTAATGAACAGAGCATTTATTTAACCTCACTCTCTGTTTCTATCAACTTAAAGGCTCTTATTTTTGCCGCCATTATTATCGGTGCGGTAGGTGCCATTATGGACGTTGCCATGTCTATTTCGGCAGCTTTGCACGAGCTTTGTATAAAGGTGGAGCAGCCTACCTTTTCGCTGTTATTAAAATCCGGTATCACCATTGGACGCGACATGATTGGAACCATGGCTAACACACTGGTTTTGGCTTATATCGGTTCCTCTCTTTCGGTAGTGGTTTTGCTTATGGCTTATCAACCTCATTTTAACGACCTGTTTAACCGCGAGATGATTGTGGTGGAGGTTTTACAGGCACTCGTGGGCAGTATCGGTATATTGGCAAGCATACCTCTTACAAGCGTATTGGGGGCTTGGCTGTTTCCAAAGCCCAAACAAGGACATACTGTTATAAATTCTGCAAACCAGCCATATAACCCCGAACACGCACCTTCCCCCTTTCCCGCCCAAGAATCTCCAGAGGATAACTAACTGTTCATTCTTTAGGAAAACGTAAAAATTTGTTAACAATGCAAATTTTTGCGTTTTTCTTTTTTGTATTTTAACAAAATAGTTCTCAATTACTTTATTTAAAAAGATGTTTTTGAAACGTATACACAATTAGCATTAGCGTATGCAAATTGCTCTTTTTTTTGTTTTTGTTATAATAAGCATATTACATCGTAAAATAAAATTAACGTATAAAATTTGTACATCTTTATGCAGCCTGAGAGGAGCATTTTATGGAAAAGAAACCTTTTGTAACTTACGAAAAAGCACAAGAAATTATCAATCAAATCCCCACACCTTTTCATTTGTATGACGAAAAGGGCATTAGAGAAAACGCACGCAAGCTAAAACAAGCTTTTGCTTGGAATAAGGGCTTTCGGGAATATTTTGCAGTAAAGGCTACACCTAACCCTTTTATTTTACAAGTACTAAAAGAGGAAGGGTTTGGCGTAGACTGTTCCTCCTACACTGAGCTGTTGATGAGCAAGGCCTGCGGCTTTACCGGTGAGGATATTATGTTTTCCTCCAATGTTACACCTGCCGAGGATATGAAGCTTGCCTTTGAGCTAGGTGCCAATATTAACCTGGACGACATTACCCATATTGAGTTTTTGGAGCGCGTAGCAGGTAAAATTCCAGAGACAATTTGCTGCCGATATAATCCAGGCGGCAGCTTTGCCATTAACAACTCTATTATGGACACCCCGGGTGAAGCCAAATACGGCCTTACTCCACCCCAAATGACAGAGGCTTTTCGTACTTTAAAAGCCAAAGGTGCAAAGCATTTTGGTATCCACGCCTTTTTGGCAAGCAACACCGTAGCTTTAGAGTATTACCCCAAACTGGCACGCATTTTGTTTGAGCTTGCAGTACAGCTAAACAAAGACACCGGTGCCCATATTAAATTTATCAATCTGTCAGGCGGCGTGGGCATTCCCTACCGTCCCGACCAAGAGCCTAACGATATTATCGCTATCGGCGAGGGGGTTCGCCAAGCCTTTGAAGAAATTTTAGTGCCGGCTGGCATGGGCGATGTTGCCATTTATACCGAGCTTGGCCGTTTTGTTTTAGCGCCTTACGGACACCTAATCTCTACCTGTATTCACAAAAAACATACGCATAAAGAGTACATCGGGTTAGATGCCTGTGCAGCCAACTTAATGCGCCCTGCTATTTATGGTGCGTACCATCACATTACTGTACTGGGTAAAGAAGCCCAACCCTGCACCGAAACTTACGACGTGACAGGCGGCTTATGTGAAAACAACGACAAGTTTGCCATTGACCGCAAATTGCCCAAAATTGAAATCGGTGACGTTTTGGCAATTCACGATACAGGTGCCCATGGCTTTAGCATGGGCTACAATTACAACGGTAAACTGCGCAGTGCCGAGGTATTGCTGCACGAGGACGGCAGCTTTGGTATGATTCGCCGCGCAGAAACCCCCGCAGATTACTTTGCAACCTTTGATTTTACAGGCTTATTTATCCAAAAAGAAGATGTCCAAGAATAAGCGTGAGCCCTCTTTATAATAGCTTTAGTTCAAAAATTACAGCACTGCTTAAAACAGCTTTTTGCTTACTTTTAAGCAGTGCCTTTTTATGCTATACTAAAAACACAACGCTTATTTTTTGGCATACGCTTGTAAAAGGCTTTATCGGCTTTTTTGCAAATTAAAAAGATTATATTTTATGGGCAAATTTTACAGCCCTGTAAAAAAGGTTTTTTGTTATGAACTATCAAAAAGAATTAGAGGGCTTGCTCTCTAAAATTGACCCCACGCAGCCGCCTCCCACTTTATTGCTACACAGCTGCTGTGCACCTTGCAGCAGCTATGTGCTGGAATATCTCTCTGCCTATTTTGAAATAACGGTTTTTTATTATAACCCCAACATTTATCCCGAAACCGAGTATCATCATCGTGTAGAAGAGCAAAAACGATTTATTGAACAAATCCCTCATAAACACCCCATTCATTTTGTAGAGGGCGTTTACGACACCAGTCGGTTTTATACGGCAATAAAGGGCTTAGAGGGCTGTAAAGAGGGCGAAGACCGCTGCTTTGTCTGTTATGGTTTGCGCTTAGAGGAAGCTGCTCTGCTGGCTGCTGCCCACGGTTTTGCTTACTTTACCACTACACTTTCCATCAGTCCCCACAAAAATGCTCAAAAGCTAAACGAAATTGGTTTTGCCATGCAGGAAAAGTACCATGTAACCCATCTCCCTGCCGATTTTAAAAAGCGAGATGGCTACAAACGCAGCGTGGCTTTAAGTGAAGCCTACGGTCTTTACCGCCAAAATTACTGTGGCTGTATTTTTAGCAGGCAGTCACAAGAATCGGCACTTTCCGAAACGTGAGCTTTTCTGCAAAATGTATAAATTGTTTTTCCATTTATATCTTTATTTTTAGTTTTCTACAAACGCTTAAAATAAAAATTGCGGCAAAGCTGATTTTGGCTTTGCCGCTTTTATTTACTATTAACTGTTTGCCTCTATCCACTGCTGAACTCTACAGCCTACTTGGCAAGGGGTAAGCCTGCTCACGTTTAAAAAGTCTACATTTGTTTTTTGGGCAAACCATACTTTTTTTAAAGGCATCAAATGCGTTATATAGTAACTAAAAAAAGTGCGAGAACGCAAGGTATCTGCTTCTTTGCGATTTTTCAAAACTTCTGCGTCAGCCTCTAAAAACAATATTTTGTCAGGCATACAGGCTTGCAAAGCTTTTAACTCTGTTTGCAAGGCTTGCTGCACCGGCCAATATTTTTTTACAGCTATTGGATAATGCAGGGTGTAAAATTCTATCTCTTCTGCTCCAAAATCCATTAACGTATAAGGGTGCAGCTGCGCTTTTTTAAAACGCTCTGTTTCGTTTGCAATAAATAATTTTTGAATTTCTACATAATCTGCAAATATATTTTTGTCCAGTTGTCGTACCGCTATTTCTTTTATTACAGCCGCATTTTCTTCAAAGCTAACATACACCTGCGGCATATTTTTTTGTATATACTGTGCCGCAGTTGTTTTGCCAACCGCCATACAGCCTTGTAAAGAAAATACTTTTGCCATAGCCTTTTCTCCTGTCTGTTTATTGTAATATTATATCATATAACCTTACAGTTAAAATAAAATGCGACACAGCTTTTACTGTACCGCATTTTATAAAAAATCTTAATCAAAAAACACAGGAGTAGAAAGGTAACGCTCTCCGGTGTCGGGCAGCAACGCCACAATTAGTTTACCTGCGTTTTCGGGACGTTTCGCAAGCTTTTCGGCAGCTGCCAGCGCTGCCCCTGAAGAAATTCCCACAAGAAGCCCTTCTTTGCGTGCAATCTCTTTTGTAACAGCAAAAGCCTCCTCATTTTTTATGGTAACAATTTCATCATACACCTGTGTATCCAACGTTTCGGGGATAAACCCTGCGCCAATACCTTGAATTTTATGTGGACCGGCCTTTCCTGTGGTAATTACTGCACTGTCCATAGGCTCTACACCTACAACTTTTACGTTTGGGTTTTGGCTTTTTAAATAGCTTCCTGTACCGGAAATAGTGCCGCCTGTGCCGATACCTGCTACAAAAATATCCACTTTACCGTCGGTGTCATTCCATATTTCGGGGCCTGTTGTTGCTTTGTGAATGGCGGGATTTGCGGGGTTAACAAACTGTCCGGGTAAAAAACTGTTTTCTATCTCGTCAGCCAGCTGCTGGGCTTTTTCAATAGCGCCTTTCATACCCTTGGCACCCTCAGTTAAAACAAGCTGCGCGCCATAAACCTTTAGCAAATTACGACGCTCCACGCTCATGGTGTCTGGCATAGTTAATACTACTTTGTAGCCGCGAGAGGCCGCTACGCTTGCAAGACCAATGCCTGTGTTGCCACTGGTGGGCTCTATAATAGTGCTGCCGGGTTTTAAAAGACCTTTTTGTTCTGCATCGTCCAGCATAGATTTTGCAACGCGATCTTTTACGCTTCCTGCCGGATTGAAATATTCAAGCTTTGCGGCAATAACAGCTTTTAAACCGTGTGCGGCATTAAAATTGCTCAATTCAAGCAGAGGGGTATTTCCTATTAAATCAGACAAACTTTTATATATTTTGGACATAATAAATTGCTCCTTTTATAAAATAATAATACTTATTAAACGGGCCAAGCGCAAATACACATTTGGCCGTAGCTACATCGAAATTTATATCTCATTTAACGCCTCTTTCCTATACCCTGTATTCATATTGAATTAGTATGATATAGTTATAACGCTTTTATTTTACTTTGTCAATACCCTTTTTGCTTTTATAATAAAAAAAATGGGTACCCCATAGGGGTACCCATTTACTTTGCTGTTAAATTAGTCAACTACAACTGTTGTTGTGTTGCCTTCTGCAGCTGCTTTCTCAATAGCAGCCATCAATTTTTTAGCAGTCTCGCTTGTGTTGGTAGCACCTGCTACAGCATCAATTTTGTCAGCTGTACCGGCTTTTTTGATGTTCTCTTCCAAAGTGGGCAACCAAGTGCTGGGATGAGGATCCATAGGATAGGTCTCAGCTGTTTGCTCGCTCTTCAAAGCGCCGTCTTTTGTGCTGTCATAATCAACGTCGGTGATTTTGCCGCCGGCGTATGTTACAACCATGTAATCTTTCCAGCCGTGTGCAGCCTCTGCTGCAGCGTCAGATAACTCTGCACGGTAGGTACCATCAACAATTTTAGAACCGCCGCAAGCTACCAAGCTCAAAGCCAGCACTGCAACCATAGCAATTACTAATAATTTTTTCATAATGTGTTCTCTCCATTTTCTTCACAATTTAAAGCCGAGTTGTCCTACAGCTTTGATTTTATTCTATCATTATTATAGGAATTATACAATAAACAAATTGTTACAATTTTAACTATCCTATAATTTTCCTGTTACTCGTGTTCGCCGCTTTTCATTTCCACATGTATCATAAAGCTTAAAAGGGCGCGCAATAAAATAATACAGCCCAATATCAGCAGCTCGTTAAAATCCCGAACCAATACGGTTTTTAAAATTTCCGCGGCCATTTTAAATTCCAAGCCTGTGGCCAAGCCGTTTGCAAGTTCAAATTTAATGGCGTGCTTTGTGTTTTTCCGAAAGGCATCGCTTAAATAATGTGCAAAAGCTTTTATGGCAGATACTGTTACTACAAATATACCTACCAATTCAATCGCTGATATAATAGTGGGTAAACACCACTCTATAATATGCTCTAACATAAATTCTCTCCTGTTTGTCCTTAATATGTGCCAATTTTGACCCTATCTATTATACAAGATAAGCAGCCTTGTGCACAATGGAAATATCTTATAATAAAAAGCGCCAGCTATAAGTTATTTTTTTATGAATAAAATCTCCCGCTCGCTTATTATATAGTCCATTTTTACGTCCCACTCTTGGGCGGGAAGCGTCTCTTTTATAAACACGCTATAGCATAGCGCCGCTTTGGGCATTTGCGCGGCAGCTAAAAAGCGGTCATAATATCCGCCTCCATATCCTAAGCGCGTCCCTGTAAAAGAGGTTGCCAAGCAAGGTACCATGCAAACATCAATTTCATCTGTCTGTGCCGGTTCACAAAAAAAATCCGGTTCTAAAATTCCGTAGGCACCTTTTTTCAGCTGAGCAGTATCTGTAATCCATACAGGCTGCATAACGCCTTTTTCTATACAGCGCGGTACACACACGCGCATACCTGCTTGCAGCAGCTGTTTTATAAAAGGCAATGTTTGAATTTCTTGCGCAGTACCTACAAAACAAAATATGCTTGTAAATTTATTGACCCTACAAAATGACAAAGCATTTGCGCAAACAGCACTGTCTGCAATTTGCCTATACGGCAGGGTAAGCAAGGCTCGCTGCTGTTTTAAGCGCTGTCGGCAATTAACTTTTTCCTGCATATTCTTCTCCTTTTTTGTAAGTAATAACAAAAATGTCCATTTGTAACCAATTCCATCTATGGCAACCTTTGTTTAAAAGGTGTATAATCTAAATACAATACTTTATCATATAATAATTTTCTATGCCACATATATTATTAAAAGGAAGTGCTGCACTATGATTATTAAAAACGGCCTTGTGTTTGGGGCTGACTGCAAATTCGGTTTAGGAGAAATTGCCGTACAAGAAAGCCGCATTGCACAAACTTGCAATGACACCGAAACGTTTGACGCCACCGATTGTTACGTTGTGCCCGGCTTTGTGGATATTCATATTCACGGCGCCGCAGGTTCTGATTTTTGTGACGGCGGCATTCAGCATTTAAATACCATCGCCGGCTATTTGGCAAAACAGGGCGTCACCAGCTTTTTAGGTACTTCTATGGCATTTGATGAGCCTATTTTAACAAATCTGTTTACCATTGCCAAGGAAATAATAGGAAAAGATATTTCCAATCAAGCCGTTATGCGCGGCATCAATATGGAGGGTCCTTTTTTTTCCAAAGCAAAAAAGGGCGCCCAAAGCGAAAAATATATCGTTCCCCCCGCACTTGAAATGTTTAAGCGCCTGTACGAAGTAAGCGGCGAGGCTGTACGCTTAGTAGACGTTGCACCCGAAGAGCCCAACGCACTGGATTTTATTAAAGAAGCCAGTAAGCTTTGCACCGTAAGTATTGCCCATACTACCGCTGATTTTGAAACCGCCAGTGCCGCTTTTGAGGCAGGAGCTACCCACGTTACGCATCTGTTTAATGCCATGCCCAATTTTAGCCACCGTGCCCCCGGAGTTGTGGGCGCCGCGGGTGATTATGCAAGCCATGTAGAGATGATTTGCGATGGTATTCACCTGCACCCCAGCATTATCCGCAATATGTTTCGTATGTTTGGGCCACAGCGCATTTGCTTAATCAGTGATTCTATGCAGGCATGCGGTATGCCCAATGGGGAATACAGCTTAGGAGGGCAAAAGGTTTTTGTGCAAGACGGAAAAGCCACCCTTGCCGACGGTACCATTGCAGGCAGCTCTACCTGCCAACCGGAATGTATGCGCCGCGCCGTTAGCTTTGGTGTTTCCTTAGAAGACGCCATTACAGCGGCTACCGTAAACCCCGCCAAAGCCATTGGTTTATTTGACGAAATCGGCAGCTTAGAGATTGGTAAACGCGCTGACCTTGTTGTTTTAAACAAAGCCTTACAACCCGTATTGGTTTTAATAGGCGGCAAAAAAGTAGCTTTATAAAGCTACTTTTTTGCTTTCATCGCAAACCTTATTTTAGACTATATAAAAACCGCCTTTGCTTTAAAAAGCAAGGCGGTTTTGTTTTTATGGCGTAATCAGTTCAAAACGATCTACATCTACCAGTCCTTTATCTGTAAGGCGCAAGGAGGGGATAACCGGCAATGCCAAAAAGCTGAGGGTAATAAAGGGGTCTGATGTTTTTGCAACACCCATTTCGTAGGCGTAATCCAACATCTCGGTTGCTTTGGCTTGTACCTTTGCAGCATCTGCTGTACTGATAAGCCCCGCCACCGGCAACGGCAAGGTGTTTACCACTTTACCTGCCTTTACAAGCACATATCCGCCCTGTGTTTGCTTTAGCGTTTCAATGGCAACTAAAATGTCACTGTCATTGTCACCTGCCACAATTAGGTTGTGGCTGTCATGTGCCACTGTGGTTGCAATGGCGCCGCCTTTTATGCCAAACCCTTTTAAAGCGCACACCGCAACATTGCCGCTGCCTCTGTGCCGCTCTATTACGCACAGCTTATTGTAAACAGCATTGGGTTTAAAAAATCCGTTTTCTTTTGGTATAGGCTCTATTAAATGCTGCGTTAAAATTTGGTGTGGTACAATTTGCATAACATGGTTTTGCTCCGCCGCACGCAGCTGTATATCTGCCAATTTCAGCGCTCCAATATTTACAGTATGCAGTACTTTAGCATCAAGAGGAAAATGTGTGCTGTCAAACAAGTTAGAAGTAACACGTTTTCCGCCTTTGTAAACTGCTTCTATTTGCACTGTTTGCAGGTCACTCAAAACCAGTATATCTGCCTGATACCCCGCAGCTATAGCCCCGACATGCGGCAAGTGGTATGCACATGCTGCAAACCAGCTTGCCATACAAACGGCTGTCACCGGGTCTACTCCTAAAGCAATGGCACGCCGCACATTATAACTGATGTGTCCTTCGCGATAAATATCGTCCAGATGCTTATCGTCTGTACAAAACATAAAGTTTTCGGCAGGAATATCACTTTGTAGCCACCCTTTTATTATGGCTTCTAAATTATGTGCCGCACTGCCTTCGCGTATTAAAATTTTTAAACCCGCCTGCACTTTTTCTGCTGCTTCAGAAAATGTAATGCACTCATGCTCGGTAGCAATACCGGCGCAGACATAAGCCTGCAAGGCTTTTCCGCTTAAATTAGGTGCATGTCCGTCTGCAACCTTATCCTTTGTTGCGGCAAGCTTATCCAAAATATGTGTCTCCCCGTTAATTACAGCAGGAAAGCACATAACCTCTCCCAATCCCAAAACGCGGGGGTGGTGCAGCAAGGCCGGCATGTCTTGCGCGGTAAAATCGGCACCGTTTGTTTCAAAGGGGGTTGCGGGTACGCTGCTGGGCAGCATAATGTACGCTGTTAGCGGTATGTTTTCTGTCTGCTGCAACAAAAACTCCACACCTGCACCACCACATACATTTACAATTTCGTGAGGGTCTGCAATAACTGTAGTGGTACCGCTGGGCACAATGGCGCTGGCCAGCTGCGCAGGTAAAACCATGCTGCTTTCTATGTGCATATGTGCATCAATAAACCCGGGACACAGCGTTTTTCCTGTACAATCAATTTCCTGTTTTCCGCTGTAGCTTCCCACACCCGCTATGTAGCTACCGCATAGGGCTACATCTGCTTTTACAATTTGCCGCGTAAAAACATTAACTACCTGTGCGTTTTTTAAAACAACGTCCGCAGGAGTTCTACCGACTGCTACATCTATAAGCTGCTTTGTAACCGACATTTGTACTCGCCTCCTTATATAAAAATGGTTTTGCTTAAAATTATTATGATTTTATTCTCTTTATCTCTGCTTGTCAAGGAAATTACATACATCAAAAAATGCGCGATTTAAAAAGTTTAAAACCTTGACTGTGTTTTAAACAATCTGTTGAATTTCTTGTGGAAAACAGGTAGGAGAAGCACTATAATTTGTGTTGTTTTTTACTTTTGACACATAATATGTAATTATTTTACATTGTTTTACCTTTTACGGAAAGTATTTTTTGTTGAAAACTATGTTGAAAGTGTTTAAAACTTAAAGCAAAATTTGTACAAGCTTGCATCTGTGTTTTTGACGTGCTATACTGCAAAAAAACAGCTATATCAGCAGAATAGAGGGATTTTTATGTCTACTTTAACTTTAGAACACGCCAAACAGCTTTTATCTTCCACAACCACCGAACCTCACCTTTTTAACCATGCCCTTGCAGTAAGCAGTGCTATGGGAGCTTTGGCTGCACATTTTGACGAGGACGTCAACTATTGGCAGGCAGTGGGTTTTTTGCACGACTATGACTATGAACAGTATCCGCAAGCACATTTACAACACACCGAAAAAGAATTGCTGGCCTTGGGTGTAGATGAAACTGCGGTACGCGCTATTATGGCGCACGGATATGGCCTTTGCAGTGACGTAGCCCCTATTACCAACTTAGAAAAAGCTTTATATACCGTAGATGAGTTAACGGGAATTATTGGTGCCGCAGCGCGTATGCGGCCTCTTGGCATAACGGATTTGGAAATAAAAAGCTTTATGAAAAAATTTAAAGACAAAAAGTTTGCCGCCAAATGTGACCGCTCTCTTATTTTAAGCGGCTGCGATATGCTGGGTATGGAAATTACTGAGGTTGCAGATTTATGTATTGCAGGAATGAAAACGCAAATGGACGCATTGGGCTTAGGTCCAAAACAAGCATAACAGTTTTTTCAAAATCGCTTGTGCAGGTATATGTCAGGCTTAAGCCCCTACACAAAAATGCATAAATTATTCTCTCTATCTCTATTATATATAATGTATATATACTTTTTATTTTGTTGCTTAAAATGATAGAATTACCGCCCTTGCATTTTTTATAAATGCAGGGGTATTTTTATATGGTAAGGTATTATTTATTACCAATTTGTTAAAAATATGAATGTTTCAAAAATTTTAGCACTCTACACTTGACATTGCTAAAAAACCGCATATAATAAACTTAGCACTTAAAGTTAACGAGTGCTAAAGCAAAAAAGAGGGTGATTGTATGGCGATGGACGAACGGAAACAACGTATTTTACAAGCGATTGTAACGCTGTACACCGAGGACGGAGAGCCTATTGGCTCCAACCTGTTAAGCCGTCATATAGACATGGCACTTTCCAGTGCCACCCTGCGTAACGAAATGGCCGCTCTTACCAAATTAGGCTTGTTAGAGCAACCCCATACCAGTGCAGGCCGCGTGCCCAGTACGGCAGGGTATCGCTATTATATTGATAATATAATAGACTTGCAGGCCAATTTAAGCAGCGAAGATGCCGCCTTGATTGACCGTCTTTTTGACAGCTTTGATTTTGACCCCGAAAAGCTGGCACAGGAAACCGCAAAATCTTTAAGTGATTTAACAGGCTATGCCGTTGTTACCACTACACCAAAAGCGGAGGATATGCGTATTGCCCATTACGAAGTAATGCAAGTAGGGCGCTTTACCGTTGCGGTATTGGCCGTAACCAGCGCAGGCGGTGTACGCACACGCGTTGCCAAGCTTGACGCAGAAGTTACTGCCAAAGAAATTGCGCTTTTGCTGTTGCAATTAAACCGTTATTTATGCTTTGTAAGCGCCGCAGATGTTACCCCCGCTTTGATACAGGAGCTGTTAGACGAGATGGGTGAAAACGGCATATCGCTATACCCTGCCGTCAGTGCTGCCGTCACCCTGTTGCGAGAAGCCGGAAAGCCAAATGTTTACTTAGAGGGGCAGCAATATCTTTTTCAATACAAAGAGTTAGAACAGAGCATGGCAACTATTTTGGAACTGTTTGGTAATACCGAGGCAATACAAAGTCTTATCAGTCCCGTTACAGACAGAACCACTGTTCTGCTTGGAGATGATTTACCGCGGTACTCTATGCCGGGTATTACTATTGCCACCAAACGCTATTGGGCCGGCAGTGGCCTAACGGGTGCCATTGGCTTAATTGGCCCCACACGCATGAACTATAACGAAATTATACCTAAGCTGGAATACTTTTCTCAAAAGCTAAGCCACCTTATTACCAGCGGCGGTAAAAAAGAGAGATAGGAGCAGACATGGCACAGAAAGATTTAAAAGAGAACGAGAAGGATTTAACCACCGAGGAGCAGGACAATATAGACGCAGTACCCGAGGAGCAAGCAGAACCTACTTCTACAGAGACCGCTGCAGACACGCAGCCTATAAACCAAGCTTCGGAAAAAGAGGCGGCTTTACAGGCAGAGCTGGACAAAACAAAGGACACTCTGTTGCGCACCGCTGCTGAATATGACAACTATCGCAAACGCGCCACCAAGGAAAAGGAGGCAGCTTTTAATAATGGTATGAGTCATGCCATAGAAAAAATATTGATTATTCTAGACACCTTAGAAATGGCAGCAAATGCCCCCACACAGGACGAAGAATACAAAAAAGGCGTAAGCCTTACTTTAGATAAATCGCTGACAGCTTTTCATTCCTTGGGCATTTGTGAAATTGAGGCGCTGGGCAAACCCTTTAGCCCCGATTTACACGCAGCTGTAATGCAAGAGCCCGCTACCGAAGAGTTTCCAAGCGGCACGGTAATTCGTGTTTTTCAAAAGGGTTATCAGCTAAACGGACGGGTAATCCGCCATGCAACCGTTGTGGTTGCCGAATAAGCAAAAAGGAGCATTGCTCTTTTTATATAAATAAAAACAAGTACATTTGATACATTTACATTGAGGGAGTTAGTTATTATGAGTAAAATTATTGGTATTGACCTTGGTACTACAAACAGCTGTGTAGCTGTAATTGAGGGTGGAGAACCCGTTGTTATTGCAAACGCCGAAGGCGCACGCACCACACCGTCTGTTGTTGCTTTTAAAAACGGCGACCGTATGGTAGGTCAGGTTGCAAAACGCCAGGCTATTACAAACCCGGACGGTACTGTTATTTCCATTAAACGTGATATGGGTACCAACCATAAAAGAACCATTGAGGGCAAAGATTACACCCCACAAGAAATCAGTGCGATGATTTTGACAAAATTGAAAACAGATGCCGAGGCATACCTTGGCGAAACCGTAACAGAGGCTGTTATTACAGTACCTGCTTACTTTAATGACGCACAGCGTCAGGCAACAAAGGACGCCGGTGCCATTGCAGGCTTAAACGTACGCCGCATTATCAACGAGCCTACAGCTGCTGCCCTTGCCTACGGTGTAGACAAAGAGAATGAGCAAAAGGTTATGGTATATGACCTTGGCGGCGGTACTTTCGATGTTTCTGTTATTGAAATGGGCGACGGTGTAACGGAAGTTTTGTCTACAGCCGGTGATACACACCTGGGCGGCGATGACTTTGACCAACGTATTATTGACTTTTTGGCACAAGAGTTCCAAAAAGAAAACGGCATTGACTTACGCAAAGATAAAATGGCTGCACAGCGCTTAAAAGAAGCCGCTGAAAAAGCTAAAATTGAACTTTCCGGCGTGCCCAGCACAGCCATCAATCTGCCCTTTATTACAGCAGATGCCACAGGCCCCAAACACTTGGATACTACCTTGACACGCGCTAAATTTAACGAAATTACAGCAGACCTGGTAGAAAAAACCATGGAGCCTACACGCCAAGCTTTAAAAGATGCCGGCTTAAAACCGGGCGACCTGCATAAAATTTTGCTGGTTGGCGGTTCTACCCGTATCCCTGCTGTACAAGAGGCCGTTAAAAACTTTATGGGCTGTGACCCCAGCAAGGGCATTAACCCCGATGAGTGCGTAGCTGTAGGCGCGGCCATTCAAGGCGGCGTATTGGGCGGCGATGTAAAAGGCTTGCTGCTTTTGGACGTTACGCCTCTAAGCCTTGGCATTGAGACCATGGGCGGCGTTTGCACCCGTGTTATTGAGCGCAACACAACCATTCCCACTAAAAAAAGCCAAGTTTTCTCTACTGCTGCAGATAATCAACCCAGCGTTGAAGTAAACGTATTGCAGGGTGAGCGTGAAATGGCACGCGACAATAAATCTTTGGGAACATTCCACTTGGACGGCATTCCTGCTGCTCCCCGCGGCGTACCTCAAATTGAAGTTACTTTTGATATTGATGCCAACGGTATTGTAAATGTTTCTGCCAAGGACTTGGGCACAGGCAAAGAACAAAAAATCACCATTACCGCCAGCAGCAACATGAGCAAAGACGACATTGAAAAAGCCGTTAAAGATGCAGAGCAGTTTGCTGAGGAAGATAAGAAAAAACGTGACGAGATAGATACGCGCAACACAGCAGACCAAATGGTTTACCAAACAGAAAAAACCTTAAACGAGCTTGGGGATAAAGTTACTGCCGACGAAAAAGCTGATGTAAACGCCAAATTAGAGGCATTAAAAGAAGCTTTGAAAGGCACAGATGTAGACACCATTAAAGCAAAACAGGAAGAACTTCAAAAAGCTTTTTACGCTATTAGCGAAAAGGTTTATAAAGAGGCCTCCGCTCAGCAACAGGCTGCAGGCGGCGCCGAGGGCGCTGCACAAAACCAACCAAACGGCGGCGATGACAACGTAGTAGACGCCGATTTTAAAGAGGTTTAATTGAACATATAAAAGGCCGCCCCTTTAAGGGGCGGTACCTTTTGTGGTTTAATTTTATGTAAAAAACACCTGTGGATTTAAACCCACAGGCAGCCAAAGTAAGGTGAGTGAGAGAGTGGCAGACAAAAGAGATTATTATGAAGTGCTTGGAATTGCAAAAGGTGCCAGTGAAGACGAAATAAAAAGTGCCTACCGCAAAAAAGCCAAAAAATATCACCCGGATTTAAACCCGGGCAACAAAGAAGCCGAGGAAAAATTTAAAGAGGTAAACGAGGCCTACGAAATTTTGAGCGACAGCGAAAAAAAGGCTCGCTATGACCAATTTGGTCACGCAGGAGTTGACCCCAGCTATGGCGCGGGGGGCTTTGGCGGCGGCTTTAACGGTTTTGGCGGCGGCGCAGGCGGCGTAGACCTTGGTGATATATTTGAAAGCTTTTTTGGTGGCGGTGGCGGCTTTGGCGGCAGCTCACGTCGAGCAGACCCCAATGCGCCTCGGCGCGGCAACGATATTCGCGTTAGCGTTGCCATAAGCTTTATGGAGGCCGTACACGGCTGCAAAAAAACGCTTAACGTTACACGCCAAGACACCTGTACCGAATGCGGCGGCAGCGGCGCCGCTAAAGGCACCAGTCCCGAAACCTGCCCGGAATGTGGCGGCAGCGGCTCTGTAACTACCCAGCAGCGCACACCTTTTGGCGTTATCCAAAATCGTCGTCCCTGTTCCCGTTGCGGCGGAAAAGGTAAGGTAATCAAAAGCCCCTGTAAGCACTGTAGCGGCAGCGGCCGTGTGGCAACCAACAAAACGATAGAAGTTTCTATCCCCGCCGGTATTGATGACGACCAAAGCTTAGCTCTGCGCGGCCAAGGTGATAACGGTTTAAACGGCGGCCCTAACGGCGATTTAATCGTAATTGTAACCGTACGTCCCGATGCTATGTTTGAACGTGACCGTTTTGACGTATGGGTAACGGTACCCATTACTTACACCCAAGCCTGTATCGGTGCGGATGTAATTGTGCCAACTGTAGACGGAAAAGTACAGTACAGTGTGCCGGAAGGCACCCAAAGCGGCACTACTTTCCGCTTAAAAGGTAAGGGCATACAATATCTAAACGGCAAGGGTAAGGGAGACCAATACGTTAAAGTTACGGTTGAAATTCCCCGCAAACTTACCAAAGACCAACGCAAAGCATTGCAAGCCTTTGAAGAAACCTTAAAAGATGACAACTATGAACAGCGCAAAGGCTTTTTTAAAAGCTTAAAGGATAAATTTGGAGATAAATAGTTTAATCTAATCTGTAAACAAAAGCTGATGATATAAGTATGCTATCACATACTCATTCATCAGCTTTTTTAGCACTTACAAACCATCTGCATATTCCCCTATCTTTTGTTTGCAGCGGCATTTCTGCTGTCTGTGCAGAAGGTACTTTTTCGTGTATAATAGAAAAAACACATAAACCGTTATAAAAAACAAACATTATCTACAGAGGTAAAAATATGAAATGGACTGATATTAAAACAACTGTTACAAAGCAATACGCCGAAGCCGCAGAAGCCATTGTCACATCTATCAGCGGCGGGGGGATTTATATTGAGGATTATTCTGACCTGGAAGCACAGGTTGAAGAAATTGCACATGTAGATTTAATTGAACAGGATTTGATTGAAAAAGACCGAAACTGTGTAATTATCCACTACTACGTTAGCCCGGACGAAAACTTTGCCGAAGTTGTGGAGCTTATGAAAGAGCGTTTTCTTGCCGCTGAAGTACCCTATACCATGGAATTGGTTGGGGTAGAGCAAGAGGACTGGGAAAGCGGTTGGAAAGCTTTTTATCACCCTATGGATATTGGTAATCGTCTGGCTATTTGCCCCAGTTGGGAGCACTATGAAACCGAACGCGTCGTGATGCAGCTAGACCCGGGTATGGCCTTTGGCACAGGCACACACGAGACAACAAGCCTTTGTCTCTCTGTGCTGGACCGCGAAATTAAAGGTGGCGAACGTATGCTGGACATTGGAACAGGCAGCGGCATCTTAGCCATTGGCGCGCTGCTGCTTGGCGCTGCCCATGCGGACGGTGTGGATATTGACCCCATGTGTGTGCGCACCGCCACCGAAAACGCCACTTTAAACGGCGTAGCCGACCGCTTTCAGGTTTTGGTTGGTAATTTGTCTGACAAAGCCACAGGCAAATATGATATTATCTGTGCCAACATTGTAGCAAATGCTATTATCAACCTAACGCCTGCCGTCCCCGCCCTTTTGGTGCCAAACGGCCTTTACATTACCAGTGGCATTATTGATACCCGCGAGGAAGAAGTTGTAGCCGCAATAAAAGCAAACGGCTTTTCTATTAAAGAAATTTTGCACGATAAAGGCTGGGTTTGCATTATTGCCCGTTAAACGGTTTATTTGCAGGCTGCTATATTTTGGGCAGTCTGCCCTCTATTTATCATCTTAGGAGCGTGTATATTTATGGCTCACCGCTATTTTTCTGATAATTTAAATACAGCCGCGCCCACCCTAAGCGGCGAAGAGGCAAAGCATGTTGCAAAAGTATTGCGAGGTAAAGCAGGCGATGAACTGATTGTGTGCGACGGAAAAGGTACCGATTACAACTGCCGTATTTTAGAATGTGGCAGCGAAGAAATCAATTTGGAAATTATTTCTTCTAAATGTAATGTATCAGAAGCCGGTATAGAGGTTATTCTATATGTAGGCTACCCCAAGGGAGAAAAGCTGGAATGGATTATTCAAAAAGCGGTAGAATTGGGAGCGGTAAAAATTGTGCCTTTTTTTAGTCGCTATTGTGTGGTAACACCAAAAAACGAAGACAAAAAAAATGTGCGCTATAACCGTATTGCCTTAGAGGCCGCTAAGCAAAGCGGACGCGGTATCGTCCCTCATGTGGATATGCCTATTACATTTAAACAGATGCTGACGCAAGCCTGCACCTGTGACACAGCCCTCTTTTGCTATGAAGCCGGTGGAAAGCCCTTACATAGCCGTTTAGAAGGTAAACACACCATTGCCATTATTACAGGTGCCGAAGGTGGATTTTCTGCCGAGGAGGCACAAGTAGCCGCACAGGCAGGGCTGGAAACCATTGGCCTTGGCCCGCGTATTTTGCGGTGTGAAACAGCACCTTTGGCAGCACTTAGCGCAGTA
>JAQUTM010000161.1 GCA_028694405.1 Oscillospiraceae bacterium | reverse complement strand
GTTAACGCGGCGGTAGTAGGCTTATGAAGAACGGTTTCTTTCTAAGCTGCCTGTGCGGCAGTTAACTATGTGTCTGGCGGCCGCTGATAACGAATTTTTTTCTAAGCTGCCTGTGCGGCAGTTAACTTTAAAAAAGGGGGGAATGACCCCCCGCCAAATTTCTAAGCTGCCTGTGCGGCAGTTAACTCATGGCTTTTAAACTAAAACTTAACGCTGATTTTCTAAGCTGCCTGTGCGGCAGTTAACCGAGGTAAGCGATATAGCTGAGAGATGCAGCGTTTCTAAGCTGCCTGTGCGGCAGTTAACTCATAGCTTATTTGTAAAGCGGTAGCAATAGCTTTCTAAGCTGCCTGTGCGGCAGTTAACACACAATCGGACTGATTTTATACCCATACGAATTTCTAAGCTGCCTGTGCGGCAGTTAACATCGAGAAGGGCTATTCACCCGAGGAAATAAATTTCTAAGCTGCCTGTGCGGCAGTTAACACACAATTCTTGTTGGCGGTAATGCTTCAGGCTTTCTAAGCTGCCTGTGCGGCAGTTAACTCGGGTTTGTTTGCCGTGAAATGCGCATTTGATTTCTAAGCTGCCTGTGCGGCAGTTAACGATCGCCAGTCAGACGATTCTGAAGCCCGTCATTTCTAAGCTGCCTGTGCGGCAGTTAACACAACGCAATCAACAAAAGCTGCATACCGGCATTTCTAAGCTGCCTGTGCGGCAGTTAACTCGACAACGTAAAGTTCAACCAGATTACCTGGTTTCTAAGCTGCCTGTGCGGCAGTTAACCGCTGAACCGACTACAAATGAGCTTAACGAGCTTTCTAAGCTGCCTGTGCGGCAGTTAACACGTTCTTAATTATTTTCAATAATATTGTTCGTTTCTAAGCTGCCTGTGCGGCAGTTAACATACTGCACTCTGAACGCTTACGCTAGGAACATTTCTAAGCTGCCTGTGCGGCAGTTAACAATTCTCCAAATACGGGTTAGGGCGCTGTTCTTTTTCTAAGCTGCCTGTGCGGCAGTTAACGAAAGCCGCATAGACTGCAAAGCAATCGTTGATTTCTAAGCTGCCTGTGCGGCAGTTAACTAGGGCAGGGCTATTGCGGCCCCGCCCGAGTATTTCTAAGCTGCCTGTGCGGCAGTTAACCGCGTCCTGTATCAGAACAAATCGAAGTTCTCTTTCTAAGCTGCCTGTGCGGCAGTTAACGCTGCTTGAAAGGTAGTTTTGTCGGCGGTATATTTCTAAGCTGCCTGTGCGGCAGTTAACGAGCCAAGACGATGTACAAGGCAAGGTTGCCGTTTCTAAGCTGCCTGTGCGGCAGTTAACCTTTTCCAACGACTATCAGTGAGCCTGGTATTTTTCTAAGCTGCCTGTGCGGCAGTTAACCATCTTCGGCCTTTGCCTGTTCTTTTGCAGCATTTCTAAGCTGCCTGTGCGGCAGTTAACGCATCATTGAAGCGGTTAAGGCGCAAAGATAATTTCTAAGCTGCCTGTGCGGCAGTTAACTTTTGCCCGAAAGCCTGCGAACTAGCTTTTCGTTTTCTAAGCTGCCTGTGCGGCAGTTAACGTTTTACAACGCCATTGTGAACGTTGCAGAAATTTCTAAGCTGCCTGTGCGGCAGTTAACGCTGAGGCGTTGGTTAGAACTAGCTATCAGACTTTCTAAGCTGCCTGTGCGGCAGTTAACAGAACCGCTACGCTGTTGCCACGCCAATTCTTTTTCTAAGCTGCCTGTGCGGCAGTTAACGCCCCAATTACGGTAGCCCCCGCGCTGTTGTTTTTCTAAGCTGCCTGTGCGGCAGTTAACGGGCAAACGATTCTCCTAACACTGGGGCATCATTTCTAAGCTGCCTGTGCGGCAGTTAACCCAGCGCGCCCGTTATTGTGGCGGCGGTTAAATTTCTAAGCTGCCTGTGCGGCAGTTAACTTGAAAATGGTAATAATTTAATTATGGCTACATTTCTAAGCTGCCTGTGCGGCAGTTAACATTCGATGAAAGTATTGGATATTGATAATGTATTTCTAAGCTGCCTGTGCGGCAGTTAACATGGGGACGATTTTATGGCCCTAACGCGGGATTTTCTAAGCTGCCTGTGCGGCAGTTAACGTGACTCGTTGCAGAAGTCTGCGGCTTCTGGCTTTCTAAGCTGCCTGTGCGGCAGTTAACTCTTGTTCATCGCGTGTAATAGACTCGATTTCTTTCTAAGCTGCCTGTGCGGCAGTTAACCTTATAGATAATATTTTACTGAACCTTACAATTTTCTAAGCTGCCTGTGCGGCAGTTAACAAAACTGCACTACCGCCAGCATTGCAGAGGTGTTTCTAAGCTGCCTGTGCGGCAGTTAACAATCCAAGACTTAAATGGAAAATTGCTGAAATTTTCTAAGCTGCCTGTGCGGCAGTTAACAAATAGGTGCTGAAGTGTTAGGCTTGAAGCTTTTTCTAAGCTGCCTGTGCGGCAGTTAACTAATGTGAGGGTTGGCACCGAGAAACTCACCATTTCTAAGCTGCCTGTGCGGCAGTTAACTTTTGAAAAAAGTAGCGGAAAAACCCGAAATATTTCTAAGCTGCCTGTGCGGCAGTTAACCATACCCCCGCCGGGGTTCTGCTTGTTTTTGATTTCTAAGCTGCCTGTGCGGCAGTTAACTATCTGTGATAATGCGCGAAAAACGACCGGGATTTCTAAGCTGCCTGTGCGGCAGTTAACCTTTGTCAGCAGCGTCAGCAACTGCAACAACATTTCTAAGCTGCCTGTGCGGCAGTTAACAACCGCAGAAGTTGCGCTAATCAAGGCAAGTATTTCTAAGCTGCCTGTGCGGCAGTTAACGTCATGCAAATCAGCTTATACTTGCCTTTGTATTTCTAAGCTGCCTGTGCGGCAGTTAACACGTGTTTTTGTCGGCGAGCTTCTGAGCTTCATTTCTAAGCTGCCTGTGCGGCAGTTAACCTGATAATGGCACGTCACTACAAGAGATTTATTTTCTAAGCTGCCTGTGCGGCAGTTAACACCGAAGACGACAAGGTAATCGCACTCGGCGATTTCTAAGCTGCCTGTGCGGCAGTTAACAAATGCGGAGCTATTCGACTTAGGCGATGGGTTTTCTAAGCTGCCTGTGCGGCAGTTAACTCGGCTATTCTTTCGTGGACATTAACAGAGACTTTCTAAGCTGCCTGTGCGGCAGTTAACACGCTTATCGGGCAAACGATGATGTAATCAAATTTCTAAGCTGCCTGTGCGGCAGTTAACTTGGAGGCCGTGGCGGGCCGTTTACGTCGAAATTTCTAAGCTGCCTGTGCGGCAGTTAACCAAAGCAAAAAATGGCTGGTGCAAACGACCCATTTCTAAGCTGCCTGTGCGGCAGTTAACGCGATGTCATTCTTGGCTCGGTTGGTGCTAGATTTCTAAGCTGCCTGTGCGGCAGTTAACGAAACAGGCCGCGATTTCATCCACTGGTCAAATTTCTAAGCTGCCTGTGCGGCAGTTAACAACACTAATTGAAGGGGCACCATCGACTGAATTTTCTAAGCTGCCTGTGCGGCAGTTAACGGCTTATTGAAAAAGGCGCGGCGCAATGCTGATTTCTAAGCTGCCTGTGCGGCAGTTAACTAGTGTTAGGCGCAAAACGTCCCGACCACGGCTTTCTAAGCTGCCTGTGCGGCAGTTAACCTGCTAGGCCGCCAATACCGATCAGGCTCGATTTTCTAAGCTGCCTGTGCGGCAGTTAACAATTCCCGCGCGATAAATATTTTATCGACAAATTTCTAAGCTGCCTGTGCGGCAGTTAACGGTTATGAGTGAGGCAAGGCAAGACGCTTATCTTTCTAAGCTGCCTGTGCGGCAGTTAACGTTGCCTGAACGGCAGTGTATTCGGCGGTATTTTTCTAAGCTGCCTGTGCGGCAGTTAACGTTCGTGGCTTTATTCAAGAGGCGACGAGCATTATCTAAGCTGCCTGTGCGGCAGTTAACTGCTTCAGGCGGTATCGACGGCGAGTTGAGTTTTTCTAAGCTGCCTGTGCGGCAGTTAACCTTGCGGACAAACGTCTGACTGAAACTACTCATTTCTAAGCTGCCTGTGCGGCAGTTAACCGCATGGCAAAAATTATGCGCGATAACGTAAATTTCTAAGCTGCCTGTGCGGCAGTTAACGCAAAGGCGGCGTTATTGGCACGGCTATAACATTTCTAAGCTGCCTGTGCGGCAGTTAACGAAGAATTGATTGAAACACCCGCTTTAATCGATTTCTAAGCTGCCTGTGCGGCAGTTAACTACGGAATTGGGCAAGTGTTATGTACAAATATTTTCTAAGCTGCCTGTGCGGCAGTTAACTGAGTTTTTGAACAAAGCATTTTACGGAATTGTTTCTAAGCTGCCTGTGCGGCAGTTAACAATATCCATTTGATTTTTTGCCTAACTTTTCAGTTTCTAAGCTGCCTGTGCGGCAGTTAACTCAGGGCAGTAATCAAAAAGTGTTATCTTTTCTTTCTAAGCTGCCTGTGCGGCAGTTAACAGTGCGGTTCAAGAGTTTTCGCCTGGTAATCTTTTCTAAGCTGCCTGTGCGGCAGTTAACACTACTTTCATTTTTCCCCCATTTTAAAGACATTTCTAAGCTGCCTGTGCGGCAGTTAACGTAATCGACTTCGGCGATGATGCAAGTCGCATTTTCTAAGCTGCCTGTGCGGCAGTTAACTAAATTATACGTTCACACCAATGATGTTCGATTTTCTAAGCTGCCTGTGCGGCAGTTAACGCGGCGGTAGTAGGCTTATGAAGAACGGTTTCTTTCTAAGCTGCCTGTGCGGCAGTTAACTATGTGTCTGGCGGCCGCTGATAACGAATTTTTTTCTAAGCTGCCTGTGCGGCAGTTAACCGAGGTAAGCGATATAGCTGAGAGATGCAGCGTTTCTAAGCTGCCTGTGCGGCAGTTTACTCATAGCTTATTTGTAAAGCGGTAGCAATAGCTTTCTAAGCTGCC
>JAQUTM010000009.1 GCA_028694405.1 Oscillospiraceae bacterium | reverse complement strand
GCCAATCAGCCAGCCCAGATAATAGGTGTAAATATAGCGGTTGTAGCTTGCCAGCTGCAAGCCCTCTTCGCCTTTTAACACATAGGTGTAAGTGATTGTATGAAACAGATAATAAGCGCCAAAGCCACAGGTGCCGGTTAAGCCAAACCAAAAGCACCGAATGCGATAACGGCGGTTTTGCGACAGCAAAGCAGCGGCAAGGACTATGCACAAAATAAGCACAACAACGGTAACGCCTGTGCCAATCATGCAAACCTTGCGTGTAAAAAAAGCATCAATCATGCTGTTTAAAACGGCTTGTAAGCGAGGAGTGCGGTCAAAGCCTAAAATTTCCTTTACACCTTGAATTACCATTCCAAATAAGCTCATATTATTGGAGCCGCCGGTTTCCAGGTTGCTGACACCCTGATAAAACGCTAAGTGACGCCCCCAGCCTAGATAGGTAAGTACGGGGGCAAGCAGCATTACCACGGCGGAGCAAACCCACGCCCAAATGCCTTTCAAGCGTAAAAAAGTAATTTCTTTAAGGTGAAAAAACAGCATATCAGCTAAAATAATCACCATGGCAATTAGGGCAAGTGCCAGTGCAATATCTTTTACCAAAGCAAGCACGGCAAAGGCCAAAGCAACACCCAAAACCGTGCGGTGATTGGGCTTTTGTGTGCTGAAGTACAGGGCCAATGCGCCGCCAAATAAAATAGCACAGGGCATATCCGCGTAAGCTATCATATAGGTACGGATTAAGGTGGCTTCACGGTTTACTACATCAAAAAAGAAAGGTGTTGCGCACAGGGCCGCAAAGGCCAAAAAAGCTGTCTGCCAACGCGCATTTTTAAAGCAGCTTACGGCCGCAGCAAAAACAGCAAAAAATAAAATGTCATAGGCGGCAAACATAATCCATTCGGTAAAAGCAGGGGCAAAAAATTCAAACAGATATGTTAATACAATAAGCCCCGGCGGGTAGCTACGATTGGTAAGCCCTGAGGGGATAATGGAATATAAGGTGTTTTGCTGTTTAACCACCTTTGCGGCAGTACCCCAAAAGCTAAATTCGTCCCACTCGGTAAAAAGCGGATTTTGCAAAGCCAGCAGCAAGGTAATAAAAATCGAAAAGGCTAAAAAAAACAGCATACCCGGTGAAATAAAAGATGGGGAAGCCTTTGCGCCCAAAGCAGGCGGCGTTTTTTTAGCAGTATACAGCACATACCCTGCGGCTACCGCCGCGCCCAAAAAGTAAAAAGCCGTGCCCGCAAGCAGCAGGTTAAAGCAGCCCCAAAGGCTAAGCCAAAAAATGGTGCCGCACAAAACCAAAAAGGGGGTGCGAGCACTGTTAACACCAAAAATTTTTGTAAAAAACAGACAGTAACAGCAAAGGGCTGCCAGTGCCAGTATTACGCTGATAAAAGCACCCATGAAGAAGAGTCTCCTTTCACAATCCATTGGCCTAAAAATGCACTTTGAAAAAGCAATACTCCGCTGATTACAGCAAAAATTACACATAAAGCCAGCATGGCGTTATCTGCTTTAACAAAAGCTTTTGGGCCTACCGCGCGAGGGGTAACAACACTGCCAAGCCATATGGTTAGCAGCATAAACAGCAGCAGAAAAGCAGGGATAAAATATCTTGCCTGCAAACCGATAATGCGTATCATGCCTACAGGGGTCCATGTTACATACAGACCCGTTAAAACCGCACAGATAAAACCGCCTGCCGTGATAAAAATACCACCCTGTGCCAAGGGCGTAACACTGTTGTTTTTGCATACGGAGCAAACGGTACAAATAAGCAGCACAACAACGCTGAAATTTGCCACAAAAGGCAGGTTTAAATCTGTCCAGCCAAAGTTGCCCATGTCAAATAAAAAGGTAGAATTTTCGTATAGAGTGCCAAGCATAACGCAAATATAGCGCGGCAGATTGGCAAAAATAAAACGAATTTGGTCTGCGGGAACTACCTCGGCAAGCCAGCGGTCGGTAGCACCGGCGTCATAGCCGTGGCGCATAAAGGTTACATAAAGGCTCATAAGCTGTGTAAAAACAGTGGTGCCCGCTATGCAGATAACCCCAGCGTGCCACTTTTTAAGGCGGCTTTTCCAGTTTGCTTTAGCTACCAACAACAGGGGTAGCAGCAGGATAATGTTGTTAAGCTTTGTACCGCTTATAAAAGCACAAATGCAGATAAAGGCAATTACGTCCGGTGCAGTAACCTCATCTTGTGCCAAAACGGCAATTAAATAAAGGCTGAAAGCCAACATGGTGCTGTCATAGCTGGCGCTGGCACCTAAATATAAGTTGAGCGGTAGCAGCAAAAAACCCAAAAATAAAGGCTTGTAGCGGTTACATTTTTTTAAGGTAAAATAGGCGATAAGGGCATAGGCTGCCAAGTTGACAAGCCGAGCCCCGTACAGAGCCCCCAGAGCACCAAAGCCAAACAGGTGCGCCACCGCAACACCCAGTGCTTGCGGCAAATAGGGCAAAACCAAAAAGTTAACAGGCTCGGTTTGCACGGCAGCGGTGCCGTTTTTGGCAAGCTGTGTATACGTTTCAAACGCATGAGGTGCCATAGGCATGTTTTGGTATTTTACACTGTGGTTGTAGCCTTTTGGAAAAGCCTCGTACAGGGCATTAAAATCACTGTCAAAGGTACGAGTACCGTCAAAATCAAGGTTGCCTATGCCAATTTGATAGGCTCGTTTAAAATGGTCGGTTTCGTCCGGTACCTGCAAAGGTACGCTTGCAAAACAAAACAAAATACCTGCAATAAAAATGCAAAAAGCCGCTTTTAGGTTAAAGTTATCCCCAAAAAAGCGGCAAATAATATAGATAACGCCATAAAGTAGGCTAAAGCCAGCCCACACGCCTGCTGTAAAAGGCAAAGCGGAAACCTGTAGGCTGAAATAGACGCGCCAATAGTAAACCAAGGCCACGCTAACAGCGCTAAGTAAAAGCCAGCCAAGTGCCCAAAGCTGGTTAGAAGTAAGCTGTTTTGTTTTTAAATTTTTTAAAAGCGGCATATAAACAGTCGACACGGCAGAAATATCTGCGTGCCTGCTCCTTTACAAGGGTAAATAAGCTGTGGACTGTAAAAAGCCTTTACAGTCCACAGGGTATTGTTAAACGTTGTAAATATCAGATTTATAGCGGTTCATGTTACCGCGAATCCATGCAACGGTTTCGGCAAGGCCTTCTTCAAAGGTAAACGCAGGTTTCCAATCGGTTAAGCTCTTTAATTTTTGGGCGCTTCCCAACAGGCGGTTTACTTCGCTTTTTTCCGGGCGTAAACGGTCTTCATCACAAATGATTTTAGCAGCCGGATTGATTTGGCGTATCAGTTCGCTTGCCAAATCTCCAATACTGATTTCACGCTCGGTGGCAATATTTATTTCTTCTCCAATGGCTTTTTCGCAAGCGGCTATAGCCATAAAACCGGCAGCGGTATCTTTTACATAGTTAAAATCTCTGGTTGGGGTTAGGCTGCCCAGCTTAATCTCGGTTTTACCGTCCAGCAGCTGGCTGATAATAGTGGGGATAACGGCGCGTGCGCTTTGGCGAGGACCGTATGTGTTAAAGGGACGCACAATGGTAACAGGCAGATTAAAGCTGCGGTAAAAGCTTTCAGCCAAGCGGTCGGCACCTATTTTGGTGGCGGAGTAAGGGCTTTGCCCTTGGAAGGGGTGGTGTTCATCAATAGGCACGTATTGGGCTGTGCCGTATACCTCGCTGGTGCTGGTAATAAGCAGACGTTTTGTGTTTACCTGACGAGCGGCGTTAAGCACGTTTAAAGTGCCTTTTATATTTGTGTCCACATAGCTGTCGGGGCTGTGGTAGCTAAAGGGAATGGCAATTAAAGCCGCAAGGTGGTAAACAATATCTTGACCCTCCATAGCGGTGCGCACACCGTTAGGGTCGCGTATATCGCCCATAAAAACTTCAATTTCATCTTTAATTTCCTTTGGCAGGGTGTCTATCCAACCCCATGTGCCAAAGCTGTTATAATAACAAAAGGCTTTTACTTTTTCGCCCTTGCGTACCAATTCCTCGGTTAAGTGGCTGCCAATAAAGCCGTCCGCACCGGTAACCAAAACAGTGTTAGACATATATTTTTCTCCTTAAAACTAGATAAGATAATAATAAAACACAAATAAAAATGTCAAAAACAGAACCTATATTCTCGTATAGTATATACCAAAAGCTGTCAAATTTCAATAAAAGTACAAATAAGCAGGTGCGGTTTTGCCGCACAGTTTAGCAATTCCCTTATGCAAAGCCGGAAATACGTCTTTGTGCGCAAAATGTTACACAAAGCAAAAGGGTGCTACTGAAAATTGTTGCCTAAAAAATGTTGCTTAATCTCCGCCATTGTTTTGCCTTTTCCGCGCAAAGCTTGAATTTCCTCCAAACGCTGTATGGCTTGGGTTTGCAAAAACCGTCTTGTCAGGTTTTCTTCGGCTTGCTCAAAGGGCAAAATGCCCTCCTCGGTATAAAACTTTAAGGTACTGTAGCGGTACCCCGTTATGCGGGAAAGCTCGCCGATGGAAATATATTGAGAAGCCAGTATTTTTTCAAGAGAACGTTGTCGGGACATGGATTATCGCTCCTTTATTTTATAGGGGGTATTTGCGCAGACGTACGCCATGCACAGGCATTTTTCCGCCCACATAATCCGGTATTGCCTCGTATACAATATTATCTATTTTAAGTAGAGGCACCTCTCCTGTGCGCAAAACCGAGCAAGAGTGGCCTTGCAGGGCAAGACGCTCCAGCACATCATTCAGACGTTTTTCCCCATTTGAAAAATAGGCTTCGGTGTCAATAAATACAGATTGCGAACGCTCCAGTATCGGCAATGCATAGTTGATACCTGTGCCCAAAGGCGTTTTTACAAATGCTTTTTTACTTTTTAAAAATGCTTTTACCGTCAGCTGTAAGCCGTGGTGCAACTGTGTGCCGAAAAGCGTTTTGACAAAGGGAGCGGTATGCAAAAGCGTGCCTATTTTTTGCATTACCAAATCCAGCTCGGTTTGAGAAAACACATCGGCAAGGCTGCCGCTCTCTTTTAGCAGCCACAACAGGCAAAGCGTTTCATCAGTGGGGATGACATCTTCTAAAATGTCGGCACGCAGAGCTTCTGTAATGGCTAAATAAGTAGTTTCCTGTGTGCGGTATTCCCTAATATTTACTTGGGCAGAGCAATAGAAATAGTCACACCCCATTAAATTGGGTATCTCCGTCAACGCATCAACACCCTTTAAGCTATCGGCAATGTTTCTTTCTAAGGCTTTTAGGCGCTTTGCCGAAATTGCTGCTGCGGCTTTTAAAAAGCGGCTTAACGGTTGACTGCCTAAACCCGTAACAGCAGGCAAAACGGTTTCGGCGTATAAAAAATCGTTTTTTGTACAGGCGTCAAAAGTGAATATATCGCCTTTTTGAGCGACAAGTGTGCCGTTTAAGTAGCTTTCCAGTACAACGGCTGCTGCTGCACAGCGCAAAGCAGCTTTTTTTGCGGTGGTAAGGTTTAAGCTGTCTTGCGCATTAAGGGCAATTAAGCTATAGGTTTGGGTTAAAGTAAAATCAGTCATACGAGCATATCCTTTCAAGTTATAAATTTATATTTATCACTTACTACTTATTACTTATTACTTATTACTTATTACTTACGATTTAAGAATATCACAAAAAAGGTAAAAGTCAAGAATTTTTCAAGCAAGAAAACAGCTTTTGTTTAAAACGGATTCTGCTTTTAACCCACAAAAAATAAGTAGGGCGAATACCACAAAAAGATTAGAGCCTTTTTCTTTACAAAAAGTATTAGTATTTGTATAATTAAGTTTTAGGATACAGAGCGATAAAACGTAACAAACAGCAAGCTGTAATATGTTTGTCCACTTTATAAGGCTAACCAAAGGCATATTTACTGCCATTATTTTTCTGCACTTTGGTTAAAATAAATTGTAAATAAAACAAAAGCGGCAAAAGGATTGTCGTTTGGTTAATACAAGCATAAATTTTTGATGCAAATATTATAAAATATGCTGTTTGAAGCAGTTATCTAATAACGTAAGGGGTAAAGTTATGTCGTTTAACACGGTGCCGTTTATACTTTTTTTGCCTGTGGTGGCACTATTATATTTTGCAGTGCCCACGCGGGCAAAAAATCCGTTGCTGCTGCTTGCAAGCTACTGGTTTTACTGGCAGGCGGCGGGAGCCGGGTATACGCTGCTGCTGCTGTGCTGTACGGCTGTAAGCTATGCCGCGGCCCGCAGTATGGAAAAAGCCCAAGCTGAAAGCGTTAAAAAGCGGATTTTATGGGTTGCCGTGCTTGCACAAATAGCCGTGCTGGTATTTTTTAAGTACAGCCGCGCCATTATTACCTTAACAAGTCTGCCTGCGCCTACAGGGGTTTTGCTGCAGATACTTACAAACGCAGGTATGTTAAAAACCGGCGAAGTATTTTCTCTTTTGTTTCCGCTTGGCATCAGTTTTTACACCTTTACCAGTTTGGGTTATCTGTTTGATGTGAGCAGCGGAGCTACCAAGGCAGAAAAGGATTTTATTGTCTACTCTCTATTTGTAAGCTTTTTTGCGTATATAACGGCAGGTCCTATCGGCCGTGCGGGCAAGCTGCTGCCACAGCTGCACGAAAAACATTGCTATAACTACAGCCGTACGGTACAAGGGCTACAGTTGATGGCACTTGGTTACTTTAAAAAAATAGCAGTAGCAGATATGATAGCAAAGTACATTAACGTGGTATACGCAGATGTGTCCGCCTATACGGGATTGACCCTTGTTTTTTCCACGGTGCTGTACAGCGTTTATCTTTACTGCGATTTTAGCGGCTACAGTGACATTGCGCGGGGCTGTGCAAAAATATTGGGGTTTGATTTAACCGAAAACTTTAATACGCCATATTTTTCTACCAGCTTCAGCCAGTTTTGGGAGCGGTGGCATATTTCGCTTTCGTCTTGGCTGCAGGACTATTTATTTACCCCGCTTATTTGGAGCGGGTGGCAGACAAAGCTGCCGTTTATCGGAAAATATCTCTCGGGACCGCCTATGCTTGCGGCATTGGCAATTACCTTTTTGGTAAGCGGAATTTGGCACGGTAACACCGTTAACTATGTGCTGTGGGGCGCTTGTCATGCCGTATACCGTATTGGCGAAACCCTTATGCGCAAATATTATAAAAAACCGGACAAACACCCCAGCACTTTAAAGCGTACAGCAAAAACGCTGTGGGTGTTTAGCTTGGTAACATTTAGCTATATTTTCTTCCGCAGCGTTACCGTATCGGACGCTTTTTATGTAATTGCCAATCAGTTTAAAGGGATTTCGATAAGTGGTTTTGTAGGCCAGAGCATAGCCATTATTCAAAGCGGGTTTTCCACACGGCCGCCCCTTATGTGGGGGTATGTGCTGTTTTGTGCAGCCGCGCTTGCCATTGCGGTTTATATGGACGTTTATCGTTGCTTTACCTTAAAGGGCAAATGTCTTACAACCGGCCTTGCCAAAGCGGCGCCGATTGTACGCTGGACAATATATTATGTTTTAATTGGGTTTATCTGCGTGGCATTTATTATGCAAAGCGGTAATTTTGGCGGGGCAAGCTTTGCCTACGCAGGTTTTTAGGAGGGGCGCGGCATGAAACTTGTAAAAAAACTGGCCTTGCTCTTTTTACCGGTGGCACTGTATTTTACGGTGTTTGTAGCTTTTGAACCCTACAATTATTTTGGAATAAAAAGATTTGCCAACGAAAGCGGCGTTATTTATCGTGTACGCAGCTACAGGCGCAATCCACAAAGCGCTATTATTTTGGGCGACAGCCGTATGGCACATTTTGATATGGATTTGGTACAGCAGGTAAGCGGTAGACAATTTGCCAATTTAAGCTTTGGCGGTGCCGCCTTAGGCGAGAGCATTGACATGTTTTATTTTGCCAAGGAAGAGGCGGAAAAGCAGGGCATTAAGCTGGATACGGTATATATGGGCGTAAGCTTTTATACCTTACGCGGTAGTTATAACATCAACCGTATGCAAAGTATTGAAACAATTTTAAATAACCCGCTGGCATATATGCTTAACTTTGACTATAATGTAGACATGTTAACCATGATACTGCCTACCTTACGCGGCGATTATACCGGCACCGAACAGGAAACGGCGGTATGGACCGAGGCAGACTATAAAGACGAAACGGGAGCGTTGCTGCCCTACCGTAAGCAGTTGACAGAGTATGCACAAACTGCTTTGGTGCCCGCGTGCCAAAATTATACCTTAAACACGCAGCAGCTGCAGCGCTTGGTAGAAATGGCTGAATACTGTGCCCAAAACCAGATAGCGCTAACCTTTGTATTTCCGCCTATGGACGAAAGCGTGTGGAATTTGGTGGTGCAGCCCTTAGGAATTGCGCCGCAGCTGGAAAAGGCAGTAGAGGTATTAAACGCTACCCCGGCCCGTGTGCTGGACTATGAAACAACCTTAGATGCAGAATTGACAGAGCGTCAGTTTTATGATGGCTTTCATATAGATACTGTTTATGGCTTGCCGCAATTTACAAAGCTTTTGTTTGGCTCCTGATAAATAAAAATTGCAGCCGCTAAAATAATACAAAACTTAGCTTTTGATACAAATAGTATAAAAAAGAGGAAATAACATGAAAATTGTAGTAGTTGGTTTGGGCAGCATGGGTAAGCGCCGCGCCCGTTTGTTAAAGGGCATTGACAACAGCATAGAACTTTTTGGTGTAGACACCACACAAAGCCGCCGTGAAGAGGCTGAAAATTTGGGCATTACCACTTACGCAAGCATTGCAGATGCCGTTGCACAAAACAAGCTTGACGCAGCTTTTGTATGTACGGCACCCATTACCCATGCAAAGATTATTGATGAACTGCTGGATAGCAATTTGAATGTTTTTACAGAGTTAAACCTGATTGCCGACGGCTACCAGGCTTTGGTAGAAAAAGCACAGCAAAAAAATGTAACGCTGTTTTTAAGCAGTACCATGCTGTACAGAGGCGAGCCCAATTACATTATTAACCGCGTACACGGCTTTTCAAAGCCTGTAAATTATATTTATCACATTGGCCAATATTTGCCTGATTGGCACCCGTGGGAAAGCTACAAAAACTTTTTTGTGGGCGATAAACGCACCAGCGGTACCCGCGAAATTTTTGGCATTGATATGCCTTGGCTGCTAAAAGCGTTTGGTCCGATAGAAAAGCTTTATGTGGAAAAGGATAAGCTGTCAGATTTGGAGATTGGATACCCCGACAGCTATTTTGTAACGCTGCGCCACAAAAACGGCACAAAAGGAATGTTGGCGGTAGATGTAGTAAGCCCAAAAGCGGTACGCAATTTTGAGGTATTTGGAGAGGGACTGCACCTGTTTTGGGAAGGCAACCCAAAAAGCTTGTATGACTTTAACCACGATACAGGAGAAAAAGTTGCAGTAGACACCTATGCCCGAGTAGAACATGACAGCCGTTACAGCGACAACGTGGTAGAAAACGCCTATGTAGATGAAATTACCTGTTTTTTGAATGTTTTAAAAGGGACAGATGTACCGCGCTACACGTTTACTGATGATCAATACACACTGAGTGTAATTGATGAAATTGAGGCATAAGGCTTGTAACGCAGCTTTGTAAAAAGACAAGAAATATGCAGCTTTAAGTTTTGGGTAAAAAGTATGCTGTAAAGAACGGAGATTTTTATGAGAGCATTATTTGTAGGGTTGGGCAGCATTGGTACGCGCCACTTAAATAATTTGCATACGGTTGCGTGCCGCCAAGGCATAAGCTTAGAGATAGATGCTTTGCGCAGCAGTAGCCGAGAGCTGCCCGCCAAAACCACAAATCTGTTGCATGCACAATATACTTCTTATACACAGGTACCCGATGGGTACGACATAATTTTTATTACAAACCCCACGCATTTACACTTTGAGGCTTTAAAAGCTTTAAGCGCAAAGGGGGACACGTTTTTTATTGAAAAGCCCATTTTTGAAATGGCAGGTTACAGCTTGGAGGCTTGTGGCCTAAATACAAAAAAAGCGTATGTGGCGGCACCTATGCGCTGGTGTAGAACGTACATGCAGCTAAAACAGCATTTACAGCAGGTTTCGTGTTATTCTGCCCGTGTAATTTGTTCCAGCTATTTGCCGGACTGGCGCCCCAATACAGATTACCGTAAGGTATACAGTGCCATAAAGGCCATGGGCGGCGGCGTTACTATTGATTTGATTCACGAGTGGGATTATATAGTAGATTTGTTTGGCATGCCGCAAGAAACCTATAACTTTAAAGGCACATACAGCCATTTGGAAATTGACAGTGACGATTTAAGTGTGTACATTGCGCGTTATCCCGCCATGCTGGCAGAAATACATCTGGACTACTTTGGCCGCACTTATCGCCGTACCATAGAATTATTTACCAAAGACGGAACCATAGAGGCGGATTTTGGCAAGGGTATTTTAACCTTGGCAGACGGTACCTGTATAGATTGCAACGAGGAAGTAAACCAGCGCTATTTGCGAGAGATGGAATACTTTTTACAGTATGCGCATGGGCCTCAAAAAGAGAGTGTAAACTCGCCTGCGCTGGCTTTACAAACCTTAAAGCTCACGCTTGGAGAGTAAAAAAATAAAACAGAAACAGCAAAAGAGGAAACGACTATGAAACGTGTATTGATAACCATTTGCGGACGCGCGGGGAGCAAGGGCTTTAAAAATAAAAACCTCAAAGTTTTTTGTGGTGAACCCCTCAGCTTTTACAGTTTATCGGCGGCGCATTTGTTTGCGCAGCAGCACACCCAGGACGTAAAGGTAGATATTTGCCTAAACACAGACAGTGACTTGCTGATTGAGGCTATTTGTGAAAAATACCCCGATATTACCGTGGTACGCCGTCCTGAGGAGCTGTGTGGCGACGTAGTGCCTAAAATGGCTGTGTACCAACACAGCTTGGCTGAGATGGAAAAACGTCAGCACTGTACCTATGATTATTTAATTGATTTGGACATTACAAGTCCGTTGCGGCAGGCACATGATGTCTCGGGGGCGTATGCGGTAAAAATTGCCCGTCCCGACTTAGATTTGGTGTTTAGCGTAGCGCCAAGCCGCCGTACCCCGTATATGAATATGTGTAAGCTGGTAGATGACCATGTGGAACGTGTGATTGAGCACCATTTTACTGCCCGCCAGCAAACACCTCCCGTCTTTGATTTGAATGCAAGTATTTATGTGTTTGAACGCCGCTTTTTAGTGGAAAACGAGACAGCATTTTTATGGGACGGAAAATGCGGTATGTATCAAATGATGGACACCGGCATTATTGACATTGACAGCGAAGAGGACTATTTGCTGATGGAGGCTATTGCTGCCCATTTGTACAGCACCATGCCTACCTTTGCCGCTGTGAGAGAGAATATCAGGAAATAACCTAAGAAAGAGAGAAACAGATATGCTGCAAAAAAAATACAAGATGCAATTAACACACCAGGAGATAAGCTTTAGCATACTGATGGTTTTTCTTGCGTTTTTGGCAGTGCATTTTTTGGCTTATGGGCCTTTGCTGCAAACACATTTTGCCGTAGACAGCTACCCCAGCATGTATAAACCTATTGCGGGTACGCATTTTGAGCATGGCAGATATATTGGCGGAAGTATTTTTTTCTTGCTGAACGCCATAGGTGTAAATGTGGTAAGAAGCCAGTTTTTCTTTACACTTTGGGCCATAGGCGTGTATAGCGCCATTGATACTATTTTGTTTTTACAGATACATAAGCAGTTAGCGCGTGCGCAAGTAAGCAGTGTGACAGCACTTTTTTTGGGGTGCAGTCTTTTTACGGTAAACGTGTTTAATTTAGAACAGTTTTTGTTTCCCGAGTGTTTGGCTGTAGACCCCTTAGGTATGCTTTTGGGGTGTGTAGCAGCGGTGCTTGTATGCAATTATAAAAACGTAAAAGCTTGGTTGGGCGCGTTTGTGCTGCTGGTATGCGCAGTAAGTATTTATCAAGTTAACGTAGGACATTTTTTAGTAATTACAACTGTGCTTTTGGTGCTGCAATATAATTTTGTGTTGGACAAAAAAAGCTTTGCCAACATGGTTCAGGTAATTGTGTTTGCGGGATTAAGCGGTGTTGTAAGCTTGATTATGCAAACCTCCTTAAGCATAAAAGGGTCCAGTACCGCTGTAAACTTTTCCGTTGAGGGGCTGTTGGGTAATGTAATTCGTGTTTTGCGTAATCAATACGGAATATGGGTAAAGGGCTGTACGCTAATGCCTTATATGAGTATTGTGGTAATGGTTTTGGTGATATGGGCAGTATTTATTGCGGGAGCAAAACGTCAAAAACAACTAAAAAGGTTTGTGGCAGTAGGCGTTTTGGCAAGTGTTTTAGGCGTAGGCGTTACGTTTGCACCACACATATTATCCTCTTTGCCTGTAGTTGCGCAGCGCACAATGACAGGTGTGTTTTTTGTGATAGGCATGTGGACAATATTTGCTGCTGCTGCCAATAAAAGTGAAAAACAGATAAAGCTTTTGGCCGCTGCCGCTGCCATATTTATGCTGGTAAGCATAGTACAAATAAACAGAGTAACAGGTCAGCATATGGCGGCTAACCAGGTGGATTATGAAATTGGACGCACGTTATTGGCAGAGGCGCAGCAGCAAAGTCAAAAAAACGGAACGGCTATCACCCAAGTAGCTGTGTGCAGAGACGATAAAAGCACGTTGGCGTACCCCGGTATAGATTATGTATTTAGTGACACCAATGTAAAAGCTTTAAATATATTGGGCAGCGGTGGCAGCGTAATTACCTATGTAGCAGAAAAAGAAGGGTACGGGCAGATTATAGAGGTACCCATGCCGCAGGAGATTTATGAAACCTATTTTGCGGGTAAAAATTGGGATACGGTAAACGCGCCCGAGCAGGTTGTAGTAATGGATAACACCGCCTATATCTGTATGTTTTAGCTGCATTTACAGTTTGACAAAAAACAATATAAAAACAAAGAGCATTGCCGCTGTAAAAATAACGACAATGCTCTTTTTTAACTGTTGTTTTGCATTAAGGCTCGGTTTGATGGCTTTGGCGGCGATACTGCCCAGGACTTTGTCCCATTGCTTTTGTAAATACCTGTGTAAAGTAGGAAGGGGAGGAAAAACCCATAATCTGTGCAATTTGAGAGATAGAGTGATTGGTTGAGCTTAAGAGGGATTTGCTTTCGGCAATGCGCTTTTCTTGCAAATAGTTGATGGGAGAGGTGCCAAAGGTTTTGGTGAAAGAGTGGGCCAAATAATATTTGTTGGTATGCGTTAAAGCAGCCAAATCGTCCAGTGAAATATTCTCTTTAAAGTGAGCGTCTATATAGCGCTTTGCAATGCTGCACTCTCTGTCTGCCTTTTGCACAGTCGCTACCGAAAAAGATACATGCGCATAGCGCATCATGTTAATAAGCAGCAGTTCAAATAGGTTTTGCCGTGCAACATCGCTGTTTTCACCGCCGTTTTCCACTTCGCTTAGCAGCGCCTTTAAATAAAATAAAAAGTTAGCGCGATGTATATGGTAATTAAACAGGCTGTGGGTATTAACGTCGTTAAACAAAAAGGACAGACCTGCTACGCCCAGTACAATATATTCTAAGGGGCTTTTATCCAAACTGCTTTCGGTGTGCATTACGTTTGGATTTACAATTACAAAGTCGTCTTCGTGCACCTCAAAAACTTCGTCCTCCACTATAAAGCTGCCTTTTCCGCTTATAACGTAAAACAGCTCGGCAAAGGGGTGGGTATGGGGGGTACTGTGCCAATCCCCCTCATATTTAGAGGCAGTAATATAATACAAATTGGCATTTAGGCGGGCAATATTGCCGCTGGAAAGATTATAACGCTGGGTACTCATATAAAACTCCTTTTCCTTGCAAGGGTAAAATTATAAATAAACCTGCAAAAGCAGGACATAACAAAAAAGCAGTGTAAACTTTATTTTTGGACTATCAGAAAGCGGCAAAAACTAAAAAATGGGCAAAAACAATAAAAAAATAAATCTGTTTTGTATATATTTTAGTATAAAAATAAAAATAAAGCAAGATGTATAAAGTTTGCAGCAATAAAAAAGTTGTTTCCAAACGGAAAATAGATATACTGAAATTACACCAAACGCTTTTAAGTGAGAGCGTTTCAAAACAAAATTTATTGGGAGGTTACATCCATGAAAAAGGTATTAAGCATTATTCTAGTGCTCACAATGGCAGTAAGCTTGTTTGTTGCTTGTGGCAACAGCAACAGCACTGCAGCCAGCAGCCAAGCTCCTGCTTCTTCCGAGACACCTACTGCTACAATTAAAGTAGCTGCTTTGGAGTCTGCTTACGGCACAGATATTTGGACCGAGGTTTGTGCAGCATTTGAGGCAAAAACAGGCATTAAGGTTGAACTTACAACCGATAAAAACCTGGAAGACGTTATTGGCGCAGGCATGAAAGCCGGCGACTACCCTGACGTTGTACATTTGGCAACAGGCCGTCCTGCTGCTTTGACAGAGACTTTGATTAAAGAGAACGGCTTAGAGGACTTAACAGACGTTTTGAGCATGACTGTACCGGGCGAATCCGTTAAAGTAAGCGACAAAATTGCCGGTGGTTTTACAGAGTCTTCTTTGACCAACCCATACAGCGACGGTAAAACATATATGGCTCCTATGTTCTACAGCCCTTGCGGTTTGTTCTACAACGCCGGTTTGTTTACAGAAAAAGGCTGGACTGTACCTACTACTTGGGACGAGATGTGGGAACTTGGCGACAAAGCTAAAGCAGAGGGCATTGCTCTATTTGCATACCCCACAGCAGGTTACTTTGACGCTTTCTTCTACGCTTTGTTATACGAAGTAGGCGGCGCTGATTTCTTTACAAAAGCAACCAACTATGCTGAGGGCATTTGGGACACACCAGAAGCACAACAAGCTTTTGAAATTGTTGCAAAACTTGCTTCTTACACAGAAAAATCTGTACCTTCTAACGCAAACAATGATAACTACTTGAAAAACCAACAGCTGATTTTGGATAACAAAGCTTTGTTTATGCCAAACGGCACATGGGTAACAGGCGAGATGGCAGATGCTCCTCGTGCTGACGGTTTTGAGTGGGGCTTTACAGCTTTGCCCGCAGTAAAAGAGGGCGGCGACGCTTACTCCTTTACATGGTTTGAGCAACTGTGGGTTCCTGCAGCAGCAGAAAACAAAGACGCTGCAAAACAATTTGTAGCTTACATGTACTCTGATGAAGCAGCTGCTATCTTTGCAAAAGGCGGCGCTATTCAACCTATCGTAGGTTTTGCTGATACCTTAGAAGGCGAGAATAAAATGTTCTACGGCATTTACGATAACGGTGCAAAAGCAGCTTTGGGCGGCTTTGCAGCAACAGACCCTGTTGAGGGTGTTAACTTTGCAGACACTGTATTTGGTACAGTTAACTCTTTGGTAAGCGGCGACAAAACTGTTGACCAATGGGTAGAAGCAATTAAAGCTGATAGCGATTTATTGCGTGCAGCTTTAAAATAAGTAAAGCCATAAAAGTTATTTTCCGGTAGGCTTATTATTTAACGGTGAGTAGATAATCCTACTCACCGTTAATCTTTTTCTACGATAAATTTTGTTTTATTTTTGGCAATTTGCAAGGAGGACTGTATGGATAGACAAAAAGGCAGAAAAGCTTTTATTGCGCTGTGCGTATCGCCGGCGGTTATATTATTTACCATATTTATGGTAATTCCTACTTTTAACGTATTTAAAATGTCGCTTTACAAATGGGGCGGATATAGTGCAAACAAAACCTTTGTAGGTTTAAAAAACTTTGAAACCCTGTTTAAAGATATGAAGTTTATGCAAGCGTTTCAAAACACCATTTTACTTATTGTTTTGGTAAGTATTATTACTTTTGCTTTGGCACTTATTTTTGCAGGTATTTTATCGCGGGAGAAAATTAAAGGGCAAAACTTTTTCCGTGTAGTATTTTATATTCCAAACATTTTATCTGTTGTAATTATCAGTGCAATTTTCAGTGCTATTTATGATGCAAATAACGGCATGTTAAACAGCCTTCTCTCTCTTTTTCGCGGGGCGGGCAAAGAGCCTATCTATTGGCTTGGAGACCAAAAAATTGTTATCTTCAGTTTAGCTGCCGCCATGATATGGCAAGCCATCGGTTACTACATGGTTATGTATATGGCAAGCATGGCAAGTATACCGGAAAGCTTATACGAGTGTGCAAACCTAGAGGGTGCAAGCCGTATAAAACAATTTTTTTCCATCACAATTCCGCTTATTTGGACAAATATCCGTACAACGCTTACATTCTTTATTATCAGCAGCATTAACTTAAGCTTTTTGTTTGTAAAGGCTATGACAAGCGGCGGCCCTGACGGCAGCACGGAAGTATTTTTAAGCTATATGTATAAACAAGCCTACACCAACTCCAGCTACGGATACGGTATGGCGATTGGTGTAGTTGTATTTTTATTCTCGTTTGCGTTAAGTGCCATTGTAAATGCTGTTACCAAACGCGAACTACTGGAATTTTAGGAGGAGATAAAAATGAAAAAGAAGAGAGATTCCTCGGAAATTCTGTTTAAAGTATTTGTGTATGTTGCGCTTATTACGCTTGCAATTACTATAGTTGTACCCGTTGCCTGGGTATTTATGGCTTCCATTAAGCAAAACAGTGAATTTTACGGCAGTCCTTGGACTTTACCTCAGGGCTTTTATTTTCAAAACTTTGTAGACGCATGGGGAAAAGCGCGCATGGGCGAGTACATGCTAAACAGCGTAATTACCACAGCGCTTGCTCTGGGCCTTTTGCTTGTAGTGGCTCTGCCGGCAGCCTATGTATTAAGCCGCTTTAAGTTTAAAAGCCGCAAATTTATTAACATTCTGTTTATGGGCGGGCTATTTATCAATGTAAACTACATTGTTGTGCCTATTTTCTTGATGTTTGTAGATGGCGATAAGCTGCTAAAAAGCTTAGGGCTATCCGGTATCTTTTTAAACAATATTTTTGTTTTGGCTGTAGTTTATGCCGCTACTGCTTTGCCATTTACCATTTATTTGCTATCGGGTTATTTTGCAACTTTGCCCAAAGCTTACGAAGAAGCCGCTTATATTGACGGTGCCGGCTACGGTAAAACTATGATAAAGGTTATTTTTCCAATGGCAAAGCCCAGCATTATTACGGTAATTTTGTTTAACTTTTTATCTTTCTGGAACGAGTACATTATAGCCATGACCTTGCTTGCAGACCCCAAAGGCGGTAAAACGCTGCCTGTTGGTTTAATGAACTTGATGAAAGCGCAAAATGCTGCTGCACAGTATGGCCAGATGTATGCCGGCTTGGTATTGGTAATGCTGCCCACCTTAATTTTGTACATTTGCGTACAGAAAAAGCTAACACAAGGTATGACGCTTGGCGGTTTGAAAGGTTAGGTGCAAAATGGAACATCATATTATTAAAAAAGTTGTTGTTTTATTAGAGATTATTCTTTTAGCAGGGTTTGTAGGTCTTATTGTAATAGGGCAAAAAAATATTGGCTATATGGGTGTAATACAGATGGTAGCCGGGTTAGCCGGTATTTTGGGATTGTTGTTTATCTACAACAGGCAGCATAAATAAAGCGAGGAATATAGACATGAGTGAAAATGTAAAAACTACCGGGCGCGTAACGGTGCCTACGGATATAGATGTAGTGCCCGAGACACTGGAGCTGATGAAACGCTGGGGGGCAGATGCTTTACGCGATTGTGACGGAACAGACTTTCCACAGGAATTGAGAAATGTAAATGCTAAGGTGTACAAAACCTATTACACTACCCGTAAAGACAACGAATGGGCAAGACAAAACCCCGATGAAATTCAGCAAATGTATATCATGAGCAATTTTTATACAGCTACGCAAGACAGTTTGTCCATTCATTTGATGACAGGGCTGTATCCGGATATGTTAAAGGTAAACAGCCATGATGACATTACACGCTGGTGGGAAGTAATAGACCGCACTACAGGCGAGGTGGTACCTACCACACAGTGGAGCTACAGCGAGGAGAGCGGAGATGTTACCATTAAAAACACCGTTCCCTTTCACGATTATACCGTAAGCTTTTTGGCCTATATTGTATGGGACCCCGTACATATGTATAATGCCGTTGTTAACGATTGGAAAGATGTAGAGCATCAAATGACCTTTGATGTGCGCCAGCCAAAAACCCGTGCCTACAGCATGGAGCGTTTACGCAAGTTTTGTCGTGAAAACCCCCATGTAGATGTAATTCGCTATACAACATTTTTCCATCAATTTACTTTGATTTTTGATGAGCTTGCAAGAGAGAAATTTGTGGACTGGTACGGTTATACTGCAAGCGTAAGCCCCTATATTTTAGATCAGTTTGAAAAAGAGGTTGGCTATCGTTTTCGTCCCGAGTTTATTATTGACCAAGGCTACATGAACAACCAGTACCGTATTCCAAGCAAGGAATATCGAGATTTCCAAGCTTTTCAGCGCCGAGAGGTGGCAAAGCTGGCAAAAGAAATGGTTGACATTACTCATCAAGAGGGCAAAGAAGCCATGATGTTTTTGGGAGACCACTGGATTGGTACCGAGCCCTTTATGGAGGAATTTGCCTCTATCGGTTTAGATGCTGTAGTAGGCAGCGTAGGCAACGGAAGTACATTGCGCTTAATTAGCGATATTAAAGGCGTAAAGTATACGGAAGGACGCTTTTTACCTTACTTTTTCCCAGATACGTTCCATGAGGGCGGTGACCCTGTAAAAGAGGCAAAGGTAAACTGGGTAACGGCGCGCCGTGCTATTTTGCGCAAACCTATTGACCGCATTGGCTATGGCGGATACCTGAAATTGGCCATGGAGTTTCCGGAGTTTATTGACTATGTGGAAAGTGTTTGTGATGAGTTCCGTCTTTTATATGAGAACGCACGCGGCACTACGCCCTATTGTGTAAAAAAAGTGGCTGTGTTAAACTGTTGGGGTAAAATGCGTGCATGGGGTTGCCATATGGTGCACCATGCTCTTTATCAAAAACAAAATTACAGCTATGCAGGTGTGATTGAAGCACTTAGCGGTGCTCCCTTTGATGTGCGTTTTATCAGCTTTGAGGATATAAAAGCCAACCCTCAAATTTTACAGGATATTGATGTTATCATCAATGTAGGCGATGCCGACACAGCCCACAGCGGCGGGGCTTACTGGGCAGATGCAGATGTTCTTTCTGCCATTAAAGCATTTATTTATAACGGCGGCGGTTTTATCGGTGTAGGTGAGCCTACAGCTTGCCAGCATCAAGGACATTATTTCCAGCTTGCAACTGTTATGGGCGTAGAGAAAGAGCGCGGCTTTAACCTGAACTATGACAAATATAATTGGCAGGAGCATAAACACTTTATTACAGAGGACTTCCAAGAGGAAATTAACTTTGGTGAGTTTGCCAAAAATATTTTTGCGTTAGAGGGCACAACCGTAGTAAAACAGCATGAAAAAGAAGTACAGCTTGCGGCTAACAGCTTTGGTAAGGGTCATACCGTGTATATAGGCGGCTTACCTTACAGCTTTGAAAACAGCCGTTTGTTGTACCGCGCCATTATGTGGAGCACAAACGACGAAAGTAACTTGTGCCGCTGGTACTCCAGCAACTATAATGTAGAAGTACATGCCTATGTAAAAAATGGCAAGTATTGCGTGGTTAACAACACATACCAACCGCAGCATACCACTGTATACCGCGGCGATGGCAGCAACTTTGACTTGGATTTGGCTGCAAATGAGATTATTTGGTACGAAATATAAAACACAACAGTCTCGCGGAAAGGAAAAGTTTTTATGAAACTGGAACAGGGTATTCAGCTGGAGCAGGCTTTGCAGGCATTTGACTTTGGCGGAGAAATTGTAGGGGCAGCCCGCTACGGCGGCGGCCACATTAACGATACCTTTGCTGTGTATGTACAGCAGCCGGACGGAAACTCAAAGCGTTACATTTTACAACGAATCAATACCGATATTTTTAAAAAGCCCTATGAGCTGATGGAAAATATTTTAAATGTAACCGAGTATTTGAAAAAGATAATTATAAAAAATGGCGGAGACCCTTTGCGAGAAACCTTAACTGTGATGAAGACAAAAAGCGGTAACGCTTGTTTTACCGATAGCGAGCAAGGTGTTTGGCGGTGCTTGTTGTTTGTAGAAAACACCCTTTGTTTGGAAAAGGTGGAAAAAGACGAGCATTTTTACAATGCTGCAAAAAGCTTTGGTAACTTTTTGCGTCTGCTGGAAAATTACCCGGCGGATACACTTCATGAATCTATAGAAAAATTTCATGACACCCGTAACCGCTATGCAAATTTTGAAAAAGCAGTGGCGGAAAACAAGGCAGACCGCGCCGCCAATGTACAGGCAGAAATTGATTTTGTGCGTGCACGCAAAGAGGACTGTGCCTATTTAATGGATTTGTTAGAGAGGGGCATGCTGCCCTTGCGTGTTACCCACAACGACACCAAAATTAACAACATTTTAATTGATGAGGCAACAGGTGAAGGCTTGTGCATTATTGATTTAGATACCATTATGCCCGGTTTATGCTTAAACGACTTTGGCGATTCTATCCGTTTTGGTGCAACTACTGCTTTGGAAGATGAAGCCGATTTAAGTAAAGTGCACTTTGATATGCATCTGTATGAAATTTACACCAAAGGGTATTTGGAGGCAGCAGGGGAAGCGCTTACTGTTATGGAAAAAGCTTGCTTGCCTTGGGGGGCAAAGTTGATGACCCTGGAATGTGGGATTCGCTTTTTGACAGATTATTTGGACGGTGACACCTACTTTAAAATTCACCGTCCCGGCCAAAACTTAGACCGTGCCCGCAACCAGTTTAAATTGGTGCAGGATATGGAAGAAAAATGGACTGAAATGCAAGCTGTAGTTAAAAAATACAGCAACTGATTTTCAACAAAAAACAGCCTTTCTGTGGAAAAGTATCCCAGAAAGGCTGTTTTATTTATAATTTGATTTATGTATAGCTAAAAAACGGTTTGATGATTTAAGATTGTGACAACACAGTTTTCTCAGCAGGGTAAACAGGTGCGGTAATTTGGCTTTTAGGGTACATCACTTTGGCGTAATTTGTTTTTATAAGCGTTTTAAATAAAACCGTGCCGGTGGCTTTATCCACACACTCGCGAAAAATTTTCCCTGTTCGAAAAATGTCATTTTCTTTGCAGATAAAACGTTCGTCCTCTGCTTTGATATGATATTTAACGTTAAGGGGCAGGGTTGTGCGTATTTCTCCACATAAATAAACGTCGTTTGTATAAACCCAAAGCTGGTAGGGCTGCGCAGTATTGTTTTGAAAACGGTAATCCAAATAATTATAGAAAATGGAGGTGCCGGTACCAAAGGGAACGGTTCTTCCATAGTCGGGAAACAAATCCCACATATCATGGTGGTGATGTTCAACAATATCCAACGGTGTGTGTAATACAAGCCAGTGTATCAAGTTGGTAAACTGGCACATACCGCCGCCAATGTCTTGTGAAGTTTGACCGTTTTTAATAATCAAGCCTACTTGATAGCCTTTTTTAGCGGAACAGGCACCAACCAGCTTCCAAAAAGAAAAAATTTCTCCCGGCTGTATAACGATGCCGCAAACCTTAGGTGCCGCTATGTTTAAATTGGTGACTTTATGTTCCTGCAAAGCCAGATTAACATTGCCAAGTTTACGGCGCATAAGAGAATTATGTTTATACACCACTACAGGCAGACGTTTGTCGCTTTTTTGTTTTGCCAATTTGCCGCTGCAAAATAAATTTTGCAGATTGCGTACCATACGGCATTTCCAGACAGAAACTTGATAAGCGGCAGGGCATAGCTGACAGAAAAGTATGCGTTGCTTCATCATACACCTCACAGTAAGTAAAACGTAAATTATAACAAAAGCATAAAGGCGAAGCTACTTATTCTATAATCATATTGGGACGGTCTTGGTCACCGTCTGCCTTAAACATGGTAAAGTTTTTGGTAGTGTTGGTAAAAAAGTAATATTCTGTGTTTTCATACAGAGGAGGTGTGAGGTAATTGGGGATAATGTTGATGTCACCCTCTACACGCTCAATAAAGCCGGCGGCTTCTAAAATATTATCTTCTAAGCCATATACATACATATCCATATATTCTGCACCGCTTTCTTGCAAAAGGGCATCTAAAGCTTTTCCAAGCTGTGCAAAAAAGGCAAAGTCACCAATATAATCTACAAGACGCAAAACCTTTGTGCCTTCTACATCTACTTCTCGCAAAACAACCAATGCTTTAATGGCGCCGTTTTCGTAGCTGCCGTAAACGCGGTACTGCATTTTATCCTGCATGGGATACATAAAATAACGGCGCTGAATATACCAATTATCTTTAAAAGGAACATGGTCTTTGGGGACGGTAAAATTGCTCTCGATTTGATAGGGGTCAGTAATAAGGGTAAGAGGGGCATCGCCAAATACGTCTTTAATAAGTACCTCTTTTAAACGTGCAATTTTAAATTCTGCCAAGGGTTTGTTGGCAAGCCTGTAAAAATGGGGAAGACGTGTGGCTGTAAAACCAAGCATATCATAAAAGGGAATGGTATTTGGGCGAATATTGTTGCAGCAGATAACAGTAGCTTTGGTTAAGTCGTCCATCAGGCTCATAAGCTCTAAACCGGCGCCGGTAGTGCCTTTTTTGGAAAGCCACAGGCTAATCCAAATAGAGGAATAGTGTACATTGGCGGGCACAAAGCCGCAAATAGCTTGCAGCGCACCCTCTTTATCTTGTGCCAAAGCAAAGTTTAAGCCAACTGCATTACGGTAGTAAAACTCAAAAAATTCAGGGATATGGATAAGGGGATGCTTACCCTCCCAGTTTTCATCCATAAAGCGGATAATGTCATTTTGGTCCTCGGCTGTTGCTAAACGAAATGTGTAATCTCCCTGTGTTATCATAGTAAAACTCCTCTCAATGTAAAAAATCTATATTGCAAAGTACAGGTAAAGTTAAAATTATAAAATGGCACTGCCGCCTGTAATAGGCAAGGTTACGCCGGTGATAAAGCCTGCCTCATCACTTATTAAAAATTCCATGGCGGGTATAACATCTTCAACCCGAGCATTGCGTTTCATGGGGTTGTCGGCGGCGCTGGCTTCTACAATTAAATTACTGGTATCGGCCAAAAATTTTGTCTCCATCATACTGGGCATTACGCAGTTTACAGTTACCCCAAAGGAGGCGTAGTCAATGGCTAGGCTTTTAGCCAAAGCGGCAATGGCGTTTTTTGCCATAAGATAGGCGGCTGTGTTTTTTGGGGGGACGCCTACCAAGTAGCTGGTTAGCATAAACAAAACACGGCCGTATCTGGTTTTTGCCATTTGCGGCACAAAGGTTTTGCAAAGCCGCACAGCGCTGTTAACCTGTACATTCATATCCAAAGCAAAGCGCGCCTCGTCAAAATTTTTAAATTTGGTATTGATAACGCGCAGCGCAGGTAAGTGTACAAAGTGGGTGGGAGTAGGATAATTTGCCTGTATGTCCTTTACAAAAGCGTCTAGGGCATCGGTGCTGGTTAAATCTACATCATATGCATGGATAGCACCTTGGCTTTCATTTGCAAGCTCTTGTAAAGCGCCGATGTCACCTGCACCCTGTGCAATTACAATATCGCCCTGCTTGTAAACACGGCGGATAAAAGCGATGCCTACATCACTGGAAGCACCGGTAATAAGATAAACTTTTTGCATAAATACTCCTTAAAATTACAAATTGTAGTAAAAAAATCTATTTTGCAACACCGGCAGAAATAACACCGCGGCAAACTTTTTCGCCTTTTTGGTTTACAATTTGTGCTTTAATGGTTATTACGTTAAAATCGGTGTTTACCTCGGTAACTTTTCCCGAAACGGTAAGTACATCACCGATAAACACAGGCTTTACAAATTTGCTCTCCACGCTGTGCAGCAGGCAGTGTTCTCCCGGCAGGTATACCCCCGCCAAAGTAGAAAAAAAGCTGGCTTGCAGCATACCGTAGCAAACCCGTCCCGGATAGCCGCGCTTTTCGGCATAGGCGGCGTCCATGTGTATGGGGCTGTCGTCTTGTGTAATGTCATAAAACATGCGC
>JAQUTM010000160.1 GCA_028694405.1 Oscillospiraceae bacterium | reverse complement strand
AACTGAACAGAGTTGAAACTCATAAAAACCTCACATACACCACATTAAAATGTACCGCAATAGGGTAAAAATCCGCAAAAATTATTCCTTAGGGGCAGTTGAATGGGTTTGCTCTTCCAGCTGACGAATACGCTCTTCCAGCAAAGCATTTGCCTGTGCCAAACGCTTTATTTTGGTGGCAAAGCCGGAGATGACGCTGGAAACGCTAAGCAAACACAGCAGCATAAAGGCAATTACAAGTAAAAAGATAAAATTAACGGGGTTGCTTACCTGTACAATATCGCCCAAAACAAACATGGCGTAAGGGAAAAGTGCAAAAATAAGCAAAATAAAGCCCGAAAACAGCCAAATGATAGCATAGCGGACCGCCAGCTTTTGTGTTTTTAATAAAATGAAAATAATAAAAAGATAAGTAAATACCCCAATAAGCAAAGCAATGCGTAAAGATGTAACCATCAGTTTGCCTCCTTGTGCTGTTTGTTAGAACGCTTTTTAAAACCAATTCGATATACAATTAAGCTGAGGGTAACCTTAACCATAAAATAGGCACTTTTAAAGGTACTGATACTGGAAACACCCGCAAGACGTTCCTCCATAATAACCGGAACTTCGCCTACGGCATACCCGTTTAATACAGCCGAAATAATTGCTTCCGGCTCTGGGTAATCCTGTGCGTAATGGTGCGCATAAAAGGCGGTAAGCTCTTTGTTGCAGGCACGAAAGCCGCTGGTGGTGTCTTTAACGCGTTTGCCGCACAGCAGATAGTTTAACCAGCTTAAAATGCCAATGCCAAAGCGCCGCATAAAACTGGTTTGAAAACCTTCCTTGGTAATAAAGCGGCTGCCAATGCACATATCCAGAGTGCCGTTTTCCACAGGAGAAATTACTTGACGTAAAAAGGCGGGGTCATGCTGTCCGTCACCGTCCATTTGTACGGTAATGTCATAGCCATGGTTAACGGCGTATAAGTAGCCGCTTTGTACGCCGCCGCCAATGCCAAGGTTGATGGGCAAATCAATATAGTTGTAGCCGTTTTTAAATAAAATGTCACGGCTTTTATCGGTGGAACAATCGTTAATAACAAGATAGTCCACCTCGGGGCAAACTTTCTTCAACCGTTCTACTACGCGTACAATGTTTTCCTCTTCATTGTAGCAAGGTATCATAACCAATGTTTTCATGGAAGTTACGCTCCAAACTCGGTACCTAAAAGATACCGCAAAGTGTTATTGCATGCAAATAGTATTTGCTGTAAATTTTGCTTGCTATGCAAATATAAAATCAATCAGCTTGCCAAGCAGCTTTTCGCGCTTAAAATGCTGTTCATGGTAAGCGCGACCGTTTTTGCCAAGCTGTTTGCGCTGGGCGGCAGGCATATTGTAAAGCTTTATAAAATTTTCGTAAAGAGCCTTTGCATCTCCTGCTTTGCAGGAAAACCCACAGGCGGCTTTTTCTACGGTAAGGGCACCCTCGCCGTCCATACTGCATAAAACAGGACGACCAGCGGCTAAATACGAAAAAATTTTGGCAGGTATGGTCAGGCCGATTTCACCGCTGCTTTTTAAACCCGCAAACAGCACGTCTGCCATGGTGTGGTAGGCGGGTACGTCTGCAACAGGGTGTTGTCCCTCAAAAACAAAATAGCTTTCCACATTGCTTGCTGCAATTTGGGCCTGTAAATCATTTTTGCTCATGCCGTCGCCTACAATTACAAAGCGTACATCGGTAATATGCTCTGCTTTTAAGCGCTGTGCTATGGCTACCAGCCCTTCAAGGCCCTGTGCAGGGCTTATGTTTCCGGCAAACACTACGTTAAAGGTGTTTGCAAACCGCGCTGCAAGCTGAGCATCATATACGTCCTGCTCATATAAGCTTTCTGCATATTGCGGCACAACAGTAACCTTGTCCGCGGCTTTGCCTGTTATGGCAATCAATTTTTCGCGCAGCGCAGGGCTCATGGCAATCAGTTTATCGGCTTTTTTATAATGCCACCAGCTTACATTTTGCGCAATTTTACGCAAAAACGGGCTTTGCACATCTAAAACGCTGTATAAATTTTCCGGCCATAAGTCCAACACATACATAGTAAAAGGTGTGCGGGTAAGCTTGCTCCATATAATAGCGGGAAATGCCATTAAAACAGGGCTTGTTTCAAAGCAAAACACAGCGTCATAATGTTTGCCTATTAAACGCAGCAAATGAAAAGTGGCGCTTAACGGGTAGCTGATATAATTTAAAAAAATGCGTGCACCTGTGTTTCCTTTGCGTGGTATTTCTCCACAGCGGTAAATTTCTATACCGTCCAGTGTCTGTCTGCGGGGCTTAAAATAGCTATAGCCGGGGTACAACACGCCGGCGGGGTAGTTAGGCAGCCCGCACAGTACATCTACTGTAATTTGCCGCTGGGTAAAGCCTGCACAAATGTCGGTTATTCTAAAATTTTCCGGCCAAAAATGTTGGCTGATTACAAGAATTCTTTTGGACATGTAAGCTGGCTCCTAGTTTATTTTTTGCCCCAAACGGTTTCATTTACAATTTTTGCATAGCTTTGGATAATTTTGGTTACTTTTACACTTACGTTGGTGTCAGCGTAATCCTCTGCCATTACATAGGGCTCGGCGTTATCGCGCATAGCTACGGCAAGCTGCATCGCTTGCTCTACATCGTGGCCTGTTACACCGCCAATTACAACGCTGCCTTTATCCAAAACCTCGGGACGCTCGGTGCTGGTGCGTATCAGCACACCTGCAAAATTAAGCATGGCGCTTTCTTCGCTTAAGGTGCCGCTGTCAGAAAGTACGCAGTATGCGTTCATTTGCAGCTTGTTGTAATCCATAAAGCCAAAGGGCTGCATAGCCTGTACCAGTGGGTGAAACACAAACCCGCGCGCCTCAATGTGCTTTTTGCTGCGGGGGTGACAAGAGTAAATAACAGGCATTTGATATTTTTCGGCAATGTTGTTTACCGCTGTCATCAAGCTCATAAAATGCTCTTCGGCGTCAATGTTCTCCTCGCGGTGGCTGCTAAGCAAAATGTATTTGTTTTTTTCAAGCCCAAGGCGTGTTAAAACGTCGCTGGCTTCAATTTGGTCTAGGTGTGCTGCCAAAACCTCGCGCATAGGGCTGCCTGTAACAAACATAGTTTTGCCGTCAATGCCCTCTTCCAATAAGTACCGGCGGCTGTGTTCGGTATAGGGCAAATTGATGTCACTGATGTGGTCTACAATTTTACGGTTAATCATTTCGCTTACGTTCCAGTCCCAGCAGCGGTTGCCTGCCTCCATATGGAAAATGGGTATTTTTAAGCGTTTGGCACTTACGGCAGAAAGCGCGCTGTTGGTGTCACCAAGCAGTAAAACAGCCTCGGGCTTTACCTCTTCCATAAGCTCGTAGCTTTTTGCAATGATGTTACCCATGGTTTCGCCTAAGTTTTTACCTACGCTTTCCAAGTAGTAGTCCGGTGCGCGCAGACCTAAATCCTCAAAGAAAATTCCGTTTAAGGTGTAGTCATAATTTTGACCCGTGTGTACCAAAATATGGTCAAAATATTTATCACAGCACTTGATAACCTCCGAAAGACGGATAATCTCCGGGCGTGTGCCTACAATGGTCATAACCTTCATTTTTTTCATAATAAAATTGCTCCTTACCTGCCGTTTACCGCCAAAGCCGTTGACGAAAAAAGGCGTTGCCGCATTTGCTGGCAGCGGTGCGCCATATGGTTTATTTATTGTTTAACAGGCAAAAAAATAGTGTCGGGGGTATCGGGGTTAAAGCACTCGTTACACCACATAATCGTCACCATGTCGGTATCACCCATGTTTTCAATGCTGTGGGTGTAGCCTGTGGGAATATCCACTACCTCAATTTTATCGCCGCTAACAAAATATTCGATAATTTCGTCATTAAACGGGCTGCGAAAACGAATAGCACCCTTGCCGTTTACCACTATAAATTTTTCGTTTTTGGTGTGGTGCCAGTGGTTGCCCTTTGTTATGCCCGGTTTTGAAATATTTACGCTAACCTGTCCGCGGTCAACCGTGCGAAAAATTTCCGTAAAGCTGCCGCGGTCATCACAGTGCATATTTAAAGGGTAGCTAAAAGCGTCCTTTGGCAAATAGCTTAAATAAGTGCTGTATAGTTTTTTGGTAAAGGGGTCTGCCATGTTGGCAATATCAAGCGTAGCGCGGCTGTCTTTAAAGCTTTGCAGCAATGTGGCAATATGCCCTAAGGTTACGGTGTAAACGGGTCCACCGTGACAGTGGCCGGGTATGCTCATGTCGCGGATACCGCGCCCCTCCAGTGCGTCAATAAAATTGTGTACCACGTCATCGATATAAATTAAAGGCAGCGCATAGTTTGGGTCGCGTACTTCAATAGGCAGGCCGTTTGCTATGTTGTAACAAAAGGTTGCCACAACGCTGTTGTAAGCAGGGCGGCACCATTTGCCAAAAACGCCGGGTAAGCGGTAAACAAGGGCAGGTGCGCCTGTCTTTTTTTCGTGCGCAAAAACGGCTTCTTCTGCCTGCGCTTTGCTTTTACCGTAGTCGTTGTCCAAAGTGGCTTGGGCGCTGCTGGTAATTAAAACAGGGCAGTTATTGCCTGCTTTTTCCAAGGCGTCCAGCAGCTGTTCGGTCAACCCAAAATTGCCGCTGTAAAATTCATGGGTAGATTTAGGACGGTTAATACCTGCTAAATGAAATACAAACCCACACCCTGCGGCCCACTGGGCCAACAGAGCGGGGTTTGTGTCTTTTTCATAGCAGAGTATGTTGGTGTAGCCCAGCGTTTGCAGATGTGCTACCAGATTTTTACCGATAAAGCCACCGCTGCCGGTGACCAGAAGGGCAGTATCTTTATTTACCAAAATGCTCAAGCTCCTCTTTAATATAATCAAGGGTCATCAATTTATCCACAACGCCGTCAACGTCCAGGCGCTGGGTGTTATGGCTGGTGTACGCTTCATTGTCCTGCGTAATAACTTCGCCCTCAACAAAATATTTATCGTAGTTTAAGTCACGGTTAT
>JAQUTM010000159.1 GCA_028694405.1 Oscillospiraceae bacterium | reverse complement strand
ATACGCAGCAGGCAAGTACCGAACAGTGTATCTCTATGGGGTTGACAAATGAGGTGTACGAGCAAAATCTTGTAGGCTTTTTGTTAGCTAAAACCAGCGTTGAAATGCATGGAGCAATTTATGCAGAAGATATATTGACTATACGCACAGAAGCTAATCCAGCAGTGCGTGCGGTGTACAACCGTTACACTCAAGTTTTTAACCAAAAAAACGAATTGGTGGCTACAGTAGATAGCAGATGGGTTTTGGTAAATACACAAACAAAACGTATTTTGCGGCAGGCTCCCGAGGGAATGAATTTAGATTTTGGTTCTGCGGTACTGCCAAAGCACAATGTCGATATACCAAAAACTGAGGTGCAACTGGTAGATAAAGTGCGTGCAAGTTTTTCTAAATGTGATTTAAACCGCCATTTAAACAACACCTATTATGTGGATTTAATTTGCGATACTTTTCCCATTTCAGATATGATAGAAAAGCCAATTAAAAAAGTAGTGTTAAACTATCACAGTGAAATTTTAATGGGCAGTATGTTAGAAATTTACCGTGGGGAAATTAGCAAAGACAATTACTATATTTTAGGCAGCCAAGAAGGCAAAAAACACTTTGAAGCTCGTGTACAGTTTTAGGTTAAGTAAATCTTTTGCAGTGTGAGCTTTCTGCAAAATAAAAGTTAAAGTTAAGGCAGGTGCAGTGGCACCTGCCTTTTTAATTTTTATACATAAATTAAAAATATACATTGACAGGCGAGGTATCGCGTGATATTATGTAACTAAGGAGGTGGTGAAATGTTAATTATTTCTGATGTGCTTCGCGGGCACACAGAAACTATAATTTTGGCACATCTCATCAATAAAGACAGTTACGGGTATGAGATAAATAAAGCAATTCAAGAAAAAACGCAAGGGAGCTTTGAATTAAAGGAAGCTACTCTTTATACAGCCTTTCGGCGGTTAGAGCAAGCGGGGTGCATTATTTCTTACTGGGGCGGAGAAGAAACCGGTGCCAGACGTCGCTATTATGCCATAACCGAAAACGGAAAACAACTTTATGCGGAAAACAAAACAGATTGGGAAAAAGCCAAACAACTAATTGATAAACTTACCGGTGCCTGCACCAACTAAATAAGCTTTTAAGGAGAGAGTGAATCATGAACAAAAAAATTAAAAATTATGTAGATGTATTATTTAGTGATATTCCGCGCACACGCCGTGCCGCAGAATTGAAAGAAGAACTTTTAGGAAATATGAGCGAGCGATTTGAAGATTGTATTGCTCAAGGCAAAAGTGAAAACGAAGCCTACACCGAAACAGTTGCGGGATTGGGGGACGTGGATAGTTTATTGGCAGAGCTGCAACCGCAGATAGAATTAAAAAAAGAAGCTGATTTTTACCGCATACGCCGTGCGCGCGTAACCGCTATAAGTGTGGCTATGTACATTTTGGGCGCCGCGATTTTGATTGGCTTTGCATGGATGACAGAATTAAACAAGGGTGCCAATGAAGATAGCATTATGCTGTTGGGCGTAATTATTTTACTGGTAATTGTGGCAGTGGCAACAGGTATGATTATATATGTAAACTTGATTATTCCAAACGAGTTAAAGCCTTACTTAAATATGGAAGAAGAAGACGATTCTTTTGGGCGCACTCCCATAGGGCACGTTTTTGGCTTGATAAACAGCGTTATGTGGCTGTTTATTACAGCAGTATATTTAGGCATTAGTTTTTACACTATGCGCTGGGATATTACTTGGGTTGTTTGGATTATAGGTGCCGTAATGCATGGTGTGCTAAAAGTGATTTATCATCTTATAGAACCGGCAGCCTCGAAAATAATATAAAAAGTTAAAACATAGGCAGCAAGCGTAAAAAGCACCTTTAGAGGTGCTTTTTTGCTGTAAAGTTTTATTTTCAGTTAAACATAGCTGCTGTAAACTGTAATCAATTTGATAAAAAATTGTAGAATATAGACTGCAAATCTATGTTATACTGTACAATGAATATATATAAGTGAGGTACATGAAAATGAAAAGAAGAATATTTGCATTTTTATGTGCTTTTTTATTTGTCGTATTAGGCACAGCATGTGGCAGTCGCGCCGTTGCAGAGCCGCTTAACGGTGATGATGGGTTACGCGTGCTGCTTTTGATTAATACAATAGGAGACAAAAGTGTTGCGGATAGCGCACATGAAGGAGTTCGGCGGGCAGAAAAAGAATTTGGCCTAAACGTGAGTGTGCAGGAGGTTAGTGCAGACACAGCCCGTTTAGATAACTTGATGCACGAGATAAGCAGCGGTGAGAAATATGACGTGATTTGCACGTCCAATTTAGGTGGTGGGTTTATGGCCACTTGGTTGGATTTAAATAGTGCTGCCTACCCTAAAATGACGTATATTTTGTTTGACCCTCCCCATGACCGCATCAATAAAAACAGTAATGTGCAATACATTGTGTTTGAGCAAAATCAGGCAGGCTTTTTAGCAGGTTTGTTAGCTGCCAAAATGACACAAACCAATATGATAGGCTTTGTAGGCGGGGTAGCCGATAATACTACAAAAGATTATTTAATAGGATTTATTGGTGGGGCACGGTATGCAAAATCTGACATTTCTATAGATGTTACATTTGCGGGAAGCTGGAGCGACAGCGATAAAGTGGCAGAAAATGCCCGCCACAGCATTTCAGCGGGTGCAGATGTACTACACATAGTAGCAGGAGCAGGAAGCAGTGGCGCTTTAGAGGTTGCGGCTGAGATGAATATCTATACCATTGGAGCAGATAGCGACCAATATGATTTGTATAAAAGTGAAAAGTCAGAGTGGGTAAAAAAACTTCTTACTTCTTGTGAAAAACGAGTGGATTTAGGTATATATAATGCGTTAGAATCTATTGCACAAAATAAATTTAAGGGTGGCATTGTTTACTACGATATTGCCAATGAGGGAATTGTTCTTTCAAGACATCAAAACTATAATCAGCTTGTGCCTCAACATGTGCGCAGTTATATTACAGTATTGCAGCGGCAACTGGCGCAAGGGGTGCTTATTGCCCCTACCGCGTATGAGCTTACAAGTGAAGAAATTGCCATAACCATTGAAACCGTAAGTCCCGGTACAAAGCTACCAGACGGATTTGACGGTGAGTTGCAGGAAGAGCCCATAACACATGCAGATGAAAATAGCAGCCAAGCTTTGGTACAGACTAATCCGGAGACATTTGATGAAAGTGCCACACAGAATATAGAACCCAACATAGAAAATAGCAATCCTCTTGCGTAAAAGGAAATTTGTTTTAATAAATATCGGCTAAAGTAAGTGCTCTCTATAAAAATAGAGAGCACTTGTTTTTTATTTTACATATTTTGGACAGTATGAGATTAAAAGGAAGATAATTGGTTATACTATACAAAAACAAAGGAAAGTATTTTCAGTAGTTTGTAAGAAAAAATAGTATCAAAGTGTTGACAAATTGGTAACAATAGTGTTACAATTTAATTGCAAAAAGGTTACAGAAGAATATCAAAATAATTACAGCTTATTTCTTGGGCGGCAGGTTACTCCTCCTAAGCATGCGTGAGTGCGTACGCATGTTGTGGCTTGTTGTTCTTATTGTTATATTATCACTTGCACAAAACCCTCGCCTTATATAGGCGAGGGTTTTGTGTTTGCCTTTTTAATGGGTAACACACACCTTGAGAAAAAGGTTTTAGGCACATTGCCAATATTTTAAAGTGAAAAGGATATTTGTTGCATTTTTACAAAAATAACTTTATAATATATGCAATATATTTAAAGGAAAAGACGAATTTTGATTAGGAAGTAAAAGGAGAAGATTTATGGCATTTTATTTTGAAGAACCCTCCCGTACCTTTGGCGAGTATCTGTTAGTGCCCGGTTATTCATCAGAGGAGTGCGTTCCCTCGGCAGTTAATTTGCAAACTCCCTTGGTAAAATACAAAAAGGGAGAAGAAAGTGCTATCACTTTAAACATTCCTATGGTAAGCGCTATCATGCAAAGCGTATCAGATGATAAAATGGCTATTGCCTTGGCAAAAGAAGGCGGCGTTAGTTTTATTTTTGGTTCCCAAAGTATAGAAAGCGAAGCTGCTATGGTAGCGCGCGTAAAAAACTATAAAAAAGGATTTATTAATTCTGATAGTAACATTATGCCTGATGCCACTTTGGCAGACATTTTGGCGCTAAAAGAAAAAACAGGCCACAGTACGGTTGCCGTAACAGCCGATGGAACTGCAAACGGCAAATTGCTTGGTATTGTAACAAGTCGCGATTACCGTATTAGCCGTATGGATCCCTCTGTACAAGTAAAAGAGTTTATGACTCCTTTTGAAAAATTAGTTACAGCACCTGCAACTACCACTTTAAAAGAGGCAAACGATATTATTTGGGACCATAAGCTAAACAGCTTACCTTTGGTAGATGTAAATGGCAATTTGGCTTATATGGTATTTCGCAAAGACTATTCCAGCCACAAAGAAAATGTAAACGAATTGCTATATGAACATAAGTCTTATGTAGTAGGCGCAGGTATTAATACCCGTGACTTTGCCCAGCGTATCCCCGCCTTGGTAGAGGCAGGCGCTGATGTGCTTTGTATCGACTCTTCTGAGGGCTTTAGCGCTTGGCAGGCTCAAACGATAAAATGGATTAGAGAAAATTATGGCGATAAAGTAAAAGTAGGTGCCGGTAACGTAGTAGACCGTGAAGGATTTCGCTTTTTGGCACAGGCCGGTGCAGACTTTATTAAAATTGGTATAGGCGGCGGTTCTATTTGTATTACCCGTGAAACAAAGGGTATAGGCCGTGGGCAGGCTACCGCAGTTATTGAAGTTGCAGCTGCACGCGACGAGTATTTTAAAGAGACCGGTGTTTATATTCCTATCTGTTCTGACGGTGGTATTGTACACGATTACCATATGACCTTGGCATTGGCTATGGGTGCCGATTTTGTAATGTTGGGTCGTTATTTCTCTCGTTTTGATGAAAGCCCAACTAATAAATTAAAAATTAATGGTAACTATGTAAAGGAATACTGGGGCGAGGGCAGCAACCGCGCACGCAACTGGCAGCGTTATGACCTTGGCGGCGCAGGCAAGCTGAGCTT
>JAQUTM010000158.1 GCA_028694405.1 Oscillospiraceae bacterium | reverse complement strand
CAAATGCCGTGCAGCCCCCACTTTCCATCTTTGGCTTTTAAATAAGTATCACGTATGCCGTCCAGCATCTCGCTGCCGATAACACCATAATTTTCTGCAATCATGCCAAGGCGTGCACCCTTCATCAGTGCATATGCAACCATTGCGCTGCCGGACGTTTCCGAATAGTTATCCTGTAAATCCTGACGGTCTACAACCTGCAACAGCATTTTGGTTTGAGGTACTTGGTATGCCAAAATACCATCTAGGGCTTTTTTCAGCATAACAGAGAGCACCTCTGCGCGACTTGTTTTTTCTTTTGCCAACTCATAAGTATCACATAGTGCCATTAAAAACCAGCCCTCGGCACGCAGCCAAACAGCGGGGCTCTTACCGGTTACAGGGTTTGCCCACTCTGCTTTGCCCGAGCAGTCACAGGCATGCATATATAATTGGCGGTCACTGTCCCACAGCAATAAATCTGCGCTTACAAACTGGTCAATAATATCATCCCAGTGGTCATCGCCGGTATCCAGTAAGCACTGTGCATAAAAAGGCATACCCATGTATAGACCGTCCAGCCAAACTTGATTGGGATAAATATCTTTATGCCAAAAGTTTCCTGTATTTGTGCGGGGATATTTCTCCAGCATTTTATAAGCCTTTTGGACAGCAGCTGCATAGCGTGGGTCGTCTGTTAGCTCTTGCAAAATACGCAAAGACTTTCCAAAGCTCACCTTATCTATATTGCTTTCATTTTCGGCCCAGTTTGCAACGGTACCGTCTTGGCGCATAAGCCAATGTGCTTTATCTAAAATTTGTGTATTCCAGTAGGCATCACCCGTTGCCAAATACAAATCGCGCGCACCAATTATGCACAAATCGTCTTTATAGTTCCAAGGTTTTTCTTCCAAAAAACCTAAAAATTTTGTTTGTAAATACTGTTCAAAATAAGAGAGCCACATAGAGGTTCCTCACTTTCTTAAGGCAAATCAGGTTAGAGACCTGCAAAATCCGCCACTTTATTTATTATGTCTACAGCTTCCCGCAGGCTTATCAGACGGTTTGGATAAAAATACCCGTCCTCTAAAGCCATAAAGCCAAAATAGAGCGCACGCGCCACGTTTGTGCCGTAATTGTTTGCCACCTGTGCCACGTCTGCGCAAACAGGCATGGTACTGGAGGCATTGCGATAATTTACTTGACAAGCCTGCATTGCAACTGTCGCCATTTCTTGACGCGTAACGTTGGCGGCGGTGTTAAAATTACCTGCGCTGTCCAACACAAAAAATGCATTGGCCACAGCTACCAAAGCAGCAGCGTCTGCTGTGTCAGCAGGTATTTTTCCGCATTTTTGTAAATCTGCCAAGGGGGTTAGCATCTGTGCCACTTGCAAGCGTGTAACCGGCATATGCGGTTGCACCGCCTGTACAACAGGTAACATACCACGACACTGCAACCGCTGCATTGCAAAAGCTTCGCTGTCTTTTTCAGCAGCATCAGGCAGCACTCGATATATAAGGCTGCTCTCCTGATTTTTTTGCGCGTCTGCCGCTACCAGCTGCAAAGCCTCTATGCCTTGTGGCACTGTCAATGTATCGCGGCTGCCCAGTATAGCCCAAGTGCCGTCTATAAGCCGCCCCTTCCAGGTAAAAGTAAAAAATTGCTCGTTTCCACAGCTTTCTGCATAGGCAGAAACGCTATACCCCGGGCAGGGAATACCTTTTATGCGCACATATCCCGGACGTGGAAAAGCTTTACCGTTAATAACTACATTTTCCATAACGGGGTTTTGCCAGTGCATACTGCGCAAAGGCTTTGCCGCCCCGTCTATGGTTATATTGCGCAAAACCAAGTTGGTAATGGGCACTTCAGCAAAGGCTTCTAAAAAAACGCCATAATCACCGCCGTGTGCCTCAATATTTTCAATCGTAATATCAGAAAACAATGGCAAATCATCGCCGTTGCGTCCGTCCTCATACAGCATCGTGCCATGCACGGCTGCACCGTGTACATGCTCCATTACACTATCCGTAAGCATAATGTGCTGCACCTTTCCCCCACGCTTTGCATTTGTTTTTAAACGCAAGGCATAAGTTAAGTTAGGGCTTGCAAAATGATTGTGACAGGCAAGCACATGGCTGATTCCGCCACTCATCTCGCTGCCCAAGGCAATACCACCGTGTCCGTCGGCAAAATTATTTTGTTCAATCAGTACATAGCGGCTGGGGATATTTGCCTCACGTCCGTCACGGTCTCTGCCGGACTTAATGCTGATACAGTCATCGCCTGTATCAAACTTACAGTTTTTAATCCAAACACCGCTACAGCTCTCGGGGTCACACCCGTCATTATTGCTGCCATGGCTGGATAAAGTAATGCCGTCTATTATTACACTTTCACATTGGACAGGATTTACCTGCCACATGGGACTGTTTCTTAACGTAACGCCCGAAAGCAGTACGCGGTTACACTGCACAGGCTGAAAAAAATTAGGACGCAAATAGTGTCCGTCTCCAAAAATGCGTTCCTTTACAGGTGTGCCGGCATGATTCATGCGGCGCAAGGAACCGCGGTCTTTTAATTGTAAATCGGGTTTATTTTCCGACCATGATGTTTCAACCTGATGATGCCAGTTCCACCAGTGAGAGGCATCAGCGCCGCCGTCCAAAATTCCCTGACCGGTTACGGCAATATCATGGGCTCCAAAGGCGTATAAAAGCGGGCTAAAATTATAGCAGGGGCTCGCCTCCCAGTGGCAAAACACCAAAGGATAATGTTCCTGCGTGGTAATTGGTACAAACTGTACCACTGTACCAGCATCAGCCAAATGCAGCTCTACCCCCGACGGCAGCGTTAAAGCCCCTATGCGATATACGCCCGCAGGCAGCAAAAGTCTGCCGCCACCCCGGGCACTTAGCGTATCCAGGGCAGCTTGCAGTTTTTCGGTTTGCATTTCGGGTGCGTTGGGCACAAGGCCAAATTCGGCCGCGGATACCTCTTTGCAGGCAATCAAAGGCATATGAATGTGAGAAAGAATTTCTTCCCGCAGTTGGATTTGGTTCATTGGCTCTCCTTCCTTATGGCTAACGCAGCAAAATTTCCAAGTTTTTATTTAAGTTTTCTGTGTGAAACTGATGTGTTCCGTCACAAATTTCATGCAGCAGCTTTTGTGGCTGTTGCAGCAAATCGTAAGCTTTTTGAGTAATTTCCACTTGCTCTGTTACATTTACTATGCCGCGGTGTCCGTTTAAACGGTCTGCTTCGCAGCTCTGAATTAAAAACGGACGCGGTGCAATCAAGCACCCAATATCGCCCATATCTAAATGCTCCCATAAATGTGGGATATAATTACAGGCACAATTTGTATTCATGGTTAGCAGCGCATCTCGATATCCGTAAAAATATCCGCTGGTCATGGCAAAGGTAATGCGCATATCTACGGCAGCCAAAAGCAGGGTTTGCATACCGCCACCCGAAAACCCGATGCAGCTTATATGCTCCTTGTCCCACTCTCCGCGTTGCTGTACATAATCTATCAGGCGCATTAAATCCCATACAAACATTCCCGCTACGGGTATTCCTAACGGAAGGCCCATGTGGGCTAAGCGGGCGCAATCACCTTTTAAAAAGGCGGGCAGCGCCGCGGCGTCTTCTGTGCTCTCTCTGCGCTCTCCAAAGCCGCGGCAATCCGGACACAGGGCTACATAACCCATGCGGGCAAGCTGTAGGCCGTAATCGTAATGGTAGTGCTGAATTTTTTCCGCTACTGCCTCATACTCATCGGCACCTGCCACTGCATATTTTCCACCACCATTGTGCCCCGGCGGGCATAAAACAGGACATGTACTTTTGCCTGCGCCGGGAGGTATTAAAACGTAAAAAGTCATCCAAACGTCCGGCTCCACGCGTATACGCCAATGCTCGCGGCGAATACCGCCGCTTAGCATGGTGCTTTCCAGCTGCACAGGCTGTAAAGGCGCACACTCCATTTTGTCAAGGCCCAACAAACCTTGTAACAGGCAGCGTGTGTCCTCTTGCCAGCTTTCAAGCTCTTTTGCGTTTTTTCCGTTAAAACGGTTTTTACAGCCAAAACGCTCAAACTTGCGCAGCACAGAGGCATAGCTGCCGTAGCATACGTCAATTTTAGGTAAACTTTGCTTGTGATAATTATTCATGTTTTGCAGCAGCGGCCATAGCCTTTTTCTTTTTTAGTTTTTCGGAGATAACAGGCCATACTAAGCACAGTACGGCAACTAAAAGTAAAGCGGCAGACAGAGGACGTGTAAAAAACTCTGCATAGCTGCCGCGTGCATAGCTTATACCTTGACGGAAGTAACGCTCCAATTTGCCTGACAGAATAAAAGCCAATACCAACGGAGAGGTAGGTAATCCTGCCACGCTCATAAATAAAGCCAACAAGCAAAGAGCAAGCATTACATAAATGTTAAACATGGTATTAGAAATACCGTATCCGCCAATGTAGCAAATTACCAAAATAACAGTGTATAAATAGTGATAAGGTATTTTTAAAATATAGGGGAACCAGCGTTTGCAAACAATTTGCACAATATAAGTAACAATAGCTGCTACCATTACACAGGCAAAAATAAGCATGGCAAGGTCTGGCTGCTCTGTCATAAACAGAGGGCCTGCCTGCAAACCATGAATGGTTAAGCCTGCAATCAGCATGGCAGTAATGCCATCACCGGGAATACCAAGCGCCATCATGGGGATTAACGCGCCGCCCAAAGAGGCGTTGTTTGCAGTTTCAGACGCCCACACACCGGCGGGGTTGCCCTTGCCAAAGCTATCAGGGTCTTTATCAATATTTTTGGCATAGCCATAGGCTACCATGTTGGAAATACCGGAACCCATACCCGGCAAGAAACCAATCCAAAGGCCTGAGCAGAAAGAAAAAATAATTACTTTGATATTTTGGAAGATATCCTTTAGTTTAATGCCCAGCCCTTTCATATCAGATACATTTGCGTCAGGCATTTTTGCCTCTCCGCGTGCAGAATCACGAATAATTTGGCACATGGCAAACATACCCAGCATTTGTGCAACGGTACTGATACCGGAGCCCAAATAAACATTACCGCAAGTAAAACGGGTGGCATCAGTGATAGGGGCCATGCCGATACAAC
>JAQUTM010000157.1 GCA_028694405.1 Oscillospiraceae bacterium | reverse complement strand
CTCAAAAGACTTATGTTGTGGGCAACCCTGTTCGTCCAACTGTTTTTGAACAAAATCGCCAGCAGTGCCGTGCCCGGCTAGGTGTCCCCTCGGGTGCGATTGTGTTGTTAAGCTTTGGAGGAAGTTTGGGGGCCATGCGCATTAACCAAGTGGTTGCGGACTTAGCGAAGTGGCATACGCAGCTTGCAAAAAGCGGTACCGATAAACGGCGTTTTTATCACATACATGCAACAGGCAGCTATGGTGTACAGCTGTTTGAAGATTTAAGTATAGAAAAAGGCTTTAAAGACAGTTCAAATATATGTGTAAAAGAATACATTGATAATATGCCACAGTGTTTGGCTGCGGCAGATTTGGTTATAAGCCGCGCAGGTGCCTTAACTTTGGCAGAATTGGCTGCAGCGGGCAGGGCAAGCATATTGGTTCCCTCGCCAAATGTAGCGGAAAACCATCAATATTACAACGCTTTAGAATTAGAAAAAGCGGGTGCAGCGGTGGTAATAGAGGAAAAAAATCTAACAGGTGAAAAACTGGTGCAAACGGTAGACAGCCTTACCGCACAACCCGGTAAGCTGGCCTTGATGGGCGTAGAAGCGCGCACATTGGCAGAGCCCAACAGCTTGGATAAAATAGTAAAGCACTTAGAAAAGCTAGTTGATTTTACAAGCTAAAAGCTGTTTTTTAAAAGAAAAAAGCCAAATAGGCAACTCAATTCTGTTATTTTCACAAAAACCCTTACTTTTGCATAGACTGCTTTGTATTACAAAAAGTGGGGTGCTGCAAGTGACAGAATTGGTAGTAAAGGGTGGCCGACCTTTAAACGGCACAGCGTTGGTACCAGCCGCCAAAAACAGTGTCTTGCCGCTTATGGCGGCTTCCTTGCTGGTGCACGGCGTTGTGCATTTAAAGCAAGTGCCTATGTTGGCAGATGTCAAAACGTCTATGGATATTTTGCAAAGCTTAGGCGCAAAAGTGGCTTGGACAGAAGAAAAACTTTCTATATGCGCCGACGGCTTAACCAGCGAAGTGCTGGAACAGCAGCAAATGAGTGCTATGCGCAGCAGCATATTTTATGTGGCACCTTTGCTTTGCAGACAGGGACGTGTGGAGTTTGGACCTCCGGGTGGCTGTAAGCTGGGAAGCCGCCCTATTGATATCCATCTGGACGGATTGAAAGCTTTGGGAGCCAAAGTGCAGGAAAATGAACATACAATTACTTGTACGGCTCCAAAAGGGTTGACCGGCTGCTATTTTAAATTGCGGCTGCCTAGTGTGGGTGCCACCGAAACCCTATTGATGGCAGCCTGTACCGCTAAGGGTAAAACCACGTTGGCAAATGTTGCCACAGAGCCAGAAGTATGTGATTTAGCAGTTTTTTTAAACAGTTGCGGTGCAAAAATAACAGGTGCAGGCACTGGAGTAATTCATATAATAGGAGTACCGCAATTAGTGGGCTGTACCTATATACCAATGCCGGACCGTATAACCGCAACTACGCTTTTGTGTGCAGTAGCCGCAACCGGCGGCAGCGTAGATATTTTAAATGCTCGTATTTTTCATCTGTGCCCTGTTATTGCAGCTTTACGAAGCGCGGGTGCGCAGATTAATCAACCTGAAAAAGATGTTTTGCGTATAACAGTGAAAGAGCCTCTTTGCGGGATTGGCAAAATTAGTACGGCACCTTATCCGGGATTTGCCACAGATGCCTCACCGCTATTGGCGGCGGCATTGTTAACCGCGGGAGATACAACAATAAAAGACACTATATTTGAAAACCGTTTTGCCTGTGCGCGGCAGTTTAATAAAATGGGTGCGAAAACCAGTGTGCGCAGAAACTGTATAAAGATAGAGCCGGTATGTGGGTTACATGGAGCAAAAGTAAAAGCCCCTGATTTACGCGGAGGGGCAGCCATTGTAATTGCCGCCCTTGCAGCAACAGGGGAAAGCCGTATTAGAGGATTAGAACACATAGAGCGTGGGTACGCGGATATAGCAGGCCTATTTCGTGCACTGGGCGCAGAGATTGAAGAACACTCAAATTAGAAACAACAGCAACCAAAAAGCCGCCATATCCCATAAGGAGTGGCGGCTGCGTAACAGGCTGGAAAGGGACAAACCGGAGGAACGAAAATGACGCAAAAAACACAGAAATCTAAAAAACGTGTATCCCGCAAAAAGGAAAGTGCGGGTTATCGCGAAAAAGTGTTTGATTTGCAACATCAACCTCCTCCGAGAAAGCTGACCAATCCTTACGCTACAGCGGAATACGGCGGAAACGGTAAATCTACTCAGCACACTGCGGCGCAGCCCTCAAAAAATATGCAGTCAAGTGCCGCAAAAAAGAAAAAGCCGGCAAAACGGCTTTATCAAGAAAGCAGTACGCCACAGCTGTATAACCAAGGTGAAAAACCAAATTACGGGCGAGAGCAGCAAAGTATACAAAGGCGTATCAGCCATGCTGAAGCACGTCGGCGCCGTCGTATGCATCGCATTATGCTGGCGATATTTATACTTATTTTATTGGTGGTAGGGTTTTCGCTATCGGTTACGGTGTTGTTTAAAATAGAGGGATACCGCATAGAGGGGGAATCTATTTATTCTCAAGAGGAAATTATTGCTGCGTTTGGCCACCCGCTTGAAGAAAATATTTTTCAATACAAAACGGCAGAGGTAGAACTGGAAATGGGCAAGCAGCTGCCATATTTGGACGAAATAAAAGTAAGGCGCAGCCTGCCGGGAACGATTGTATTTAAGCTAACACCTGCGGTAGAAAAATATTATATTGAAAGTGAGGGAGAATATCGAGTATTATCGGGCAGCTTAAAGGTTTTACGCAGCATGACAGAAGAGCCTGCCAATTTATGTAAAATTACCGGTGCGGAGCTTGCTAATGTAGAATTTGGAACACGGCTGGTATGTGCTACACAAGAGCAAACAGATACGCTGACAACTTTGCTGGAGGGCTTGGAAACACAGCAGCTGGAGCCGGTAAGCCAAATAAACATAGGTGATGTATATGAAATTTATTTTGTATACCAAGACCGCTTTAAAGTGTTGCTTGGCACCGTAAGTAACATGGAATTAAAGCTTAAAACGCTTGCGTACATTGTAGAAAACAAGCTGGATGAGCACGAGACAGGACTGATTGACGTAAGCCGTGCAGCGGCGGGAGAAAATGCAAAAACCACAGTACGCAATGGAAATTTAGCAGAAATTTTGGCCGAAGATGTGCCACAGCTTGACAGGCAAGAGGAAAATCAAAACCCGCAAGAAGACGAAACAAGTAGCGCATAAAAAGCATAGGTGCAAAGAAAGTGCACAGGTTAGAAAATCATATACAAAAAGGAAAAAAGAAAGCATAATCTATTGAATTTGTACTCAAAATCTGGTACTCTTATTAAAGCACTATATTATGCTTATTTATTACTATATGTAGTATATCTATAAATAATGAGTGATTGTAAAAATAATGCTTAGGGGGAATACATAGTGGCATTTATCCTCGATGAAGAAATGCAGAATATAACCACTATCAAAGTTATTGGTGTGGGCGGTGGCGGTGGTAACGCTGTAAACCGCATGGTTGTATCCGGCTTACGCGGTGTAGAATTTATTTCCATGAATACAGACCAACAAGCTTTGTTTAACAGTAAAGCCACACATAAAGTTCAGCTTGGTGCAAAGCTTACCAAAGGGCGCGGTGCCGGTGCAGACCCTGAAATCGGCCAGCGCAGTGCAGAGGAAAGCCGTGACGAAATTGCCGCAGCCTTAAAAGGTGCGCAAATGGCTTTTATTACTGCAGGTATGGGCGGCGGTACCGGTACCGGTGCGGCACCTATTGTAGCTGAAATTGCCAAGGATTTAGGCATTTTGACAGTTGGTATTGTAACAAAGCCGTTTGCCTTTGAGGGCAAACGAAAAATGGGTATGGCAGAGCAAGGTGTTGCCGCACTGTTAGAACGTGTAGACAGCTTGATTATCATTCCCAACGAGCGCTTAAAGATGATTAGCCAAGAAAAGATTACTTTGATGAACGCGTTTGAGGCGGCCGACAATGTGCTGCGCCAAGGCGTTGAAAGTATTTCGGCATTGATAAACGTACCTGCATTTATCAACTTAGACTTTGCAGACGTACGCAGCATTATGAAAGATGCCGGTCATGCCCATATGGGCGTGGGCAGTGCAACAGGCCATAACAAGGCCGAAGAAGCCGCAAAGGCCGCTATTTCCAGCCCCTTGTTGGAAACAAGCATTTCGGGTGCACGCGGTGTTATTATTAACATTACTTCTTCACCTGAAATTGGATTAGAAGAAGTAGAGACAGCTTCTGCTTTAATTACCCAGTCTGCACATCCCGATGCGAATATTATTTGGGGCACTGCGCTGGATGAAACTATGAGCGATGAGATGAAAGTTACAGTTATCGCTACAGGCTTTGAACATTTATCCAATGGGAGAGTAAGCGAACCTAAAAAGGCAGAGACCGGCACCTTTGATTCCGCTACCGGTTTTGGCTTTGCTGATACATTTGGTTCTAACGCTGCTCCTGCGCCTGCAAAAAGTGAGCCGGAAGATGATTACTTTAACGACATCATGACAATGCTTAACAATCGCTAGTTAATTTTAAAGAAAAAAGGCTGTCTTTTTAGGCAGTCTTTTTACATTTTGGAGGTATAAAAAATGATTGTGCCACAAGAACGTATGTATCACATTGCCCTTACGAAAGACGAAGTTGAAGGAGCAAAATATGCTATTTTACCCGGAGACCCGGGACGTGTACCTAAAATTGCAGCCTGCTTTGAAAACGCCAAGCAAATAGGCTATAATCGCGAATACAATGTATATCTGTGCGAAGCAGGCGGCGAAAAAGTAATTGTGTGCTCTACCGGCATTGGTGGACCCAGTGCGAGTATTGCCATAGAAGAACTGTATATGCTGGGGGTACGCAACTTTATTCGTGTGGGCACCTGCGGCGGTATGCAGCTAGATGTAATGTCCGGCGATGTTATTGTTGTTACGGGAGCAATTCGTATGGAGGGCACCAGTAAAGAGTATATGCCTATCGAATTTCCTGCTGTGGCAGATTTGGATATTACAGTGGCTTTACGCGATGCGGCTAGGCATTTAGGCTATCCGTACCATACAGGCGTTGTAGAGTGTAAAGAC
>JAQUTM010000156.1 GCA_028694405.1 Oscillospiraceae bacterium | reverse complement strand
TAGATGAGGCGACCATCAATAAAATTGTGGCGGCTAATACAGGAACAGCTGTACAAAATTTTGATTTGGTAAGTTATATTTATCAAAACCCATTGCGCGGCATAAAAATTATAGTAGCAGGTATGTCTGTTTTATTTTTGGGTTATTTTTTGGCTTTAAATTATAATCGCCGCAAACAGCGTAAATACTTTATGCGCCTTGCCTATGTGGATACCTTAACCGGTTTAAACAACCAAAATTATATGGAGGCCAATAGCGAAAAACTGTGCCATCAAGCGCAAAAAAACCGCTGTGCATTTGCCGTATTTGATGTTGCGGGCTTTAAAATGATAAATGAGGCATACGGGTACGAGTACGGAGATGAAATTTTACAATGTATAGCACATTGCTTTAGTCAACAGCTGAAAGAGGCAGAGGGCGAGGCTTTTATGCGCATTGACAGCGACCGTTTTGCTGCTTTGATGCATTATAATACGGTACCCGAACTGGAGCGAAGAATTGAATATGAGTTTGACCATGTTTGCAGTGAGCTGGCTCAAAATAAAATTCAAGATGATAAGCCTGTGCGTTTTAGCTGTGGCATTTATCTGTTAACCGGTCAAGAACAAAGAATTACGGTTGCCTTTGACTACGCCGATATTGCTCGCAAGGCGCTAAAAAACGCAGGTAAGCGCGGCATATGTTTTTTTGAAGAAGCAATGCTTATCCGTTTGCACCGAGAGAGAGATATTGAAAGCGCTATGGAAAAAGCCCTTGCGGCAGGTGAATTTGTGCCGTATTTTCAGCCAAAAGTTAATATGGAAACCGGTACTACTTATGGCGCTGAAATATTGGTAAGATGGATTAGAGGTGCCGATTTTACGGTTTATCCAGATGAGTTTATTCCCCTTTTTGAGCGTAACGGTTTTATTACCAAGCTGGATTACTATATGTTTGAGCAGGCGTGTATTTGTATGCGCAAATGGATAGATGAAGGCGTTTTTACGGGTGTTGTTTCGGTAAATATAAGCCGTATACATTTGCGAAACAATACTTTTGTAGAGGGTCTGGCTCTATTGGCAGACAGGTATCGTATTCCACATGAGATGTTAGAACTGGAGCTTACGGAAAGTGCTTTTTTTGCAGATAGACAGCAGCTGATAAACAGCATGGTAAAAGTAAAAAAAGCAGGGTTCCGCATAGCTGTTGATGATTTTGGCGCAGGGTATTCGTCCCTTAATATTTTGCGGCAAATGCCATTAGATGTATTGAAAATTGATAAGGACTTTTTAGAAGAAGGCAGCGGCAACGACCAGCGCGGTAACGTAATTGTATCCAGTGTAATTGAAATGGCAAAGCGGCTGGATATTGATGTTATTTGCGAAGGCGTAGAAACCCCGGATCAAGCAGATTTTTTAGTTAAAAACGGATGTGTACATGGGCAGGGCTATTTATACGCACGCCCTATGTGTGCCGAAACCTTTGAAGCCTTTGTAGCTACAGAAACGCATAGCCGACAGCCGCAATTAACACCTACCTCATAAGCTTTATGATAAATTAAAAAACAGGCGAAGAAATTCGTCTGTTTTTTAATTTAATGCAAATAAAAGCCCCGCTAAAATCTGCTTTAGCGAGGCTTTTGTTTTACAATTATTTAAGCTGCCGCTGTTTGAGTAGAGTCGGTTTCGGGTACATATTCATATACCGGTACATCTAAAGTGATTTGTTTACCATCGCGGTCTACAACGGTAGAAAGGGTATCGCCTACTTTATGGTTGTTTAAAACAGCTTTAATGTCTGTCACACTGGAAACCTCAGTACCGTCCATAGAAATAACACGGTCAGCAATCTGCATTACACTGTTATTACTTACTTTAGCAACATATACGCCAAGCTCATTTACACGGTATTGCATGGCCATTTGAGCATTGCTGATGGTGATAAAACTATAGCCCAAGTAGGGTCGCCCTGTAACATATCCACTGGAAATTAGGCTGTCGGCAACCTTTTTAGCGGTATTTGCGGGGATTGCAAACCCCAATCCCTCTACGTCGGTACCGGAGCTTTTTGCGTTAACAATGCCTACAATTTCACCGTTTGCATTAAACAGACCGCCACCGCTGTTTCCGGGGTTAACCGCAGCATTGGTTTGCAACAAACGCATAGCCTCGCCGTCAATGGTAATTTCACGGTCAAGAGCACTTATAATGCCATTGGTAACTGTACCACCCAGCGTACCCAGAGGGTTGCCTATGGCAACTACATCTTGCCCAACCACCAACGAATCGCTATCGCTAAAGGTGGCGGCGTGTAAACCATTGGCCTCAATTTTTATAACCGCGATATCGGTTTGAGAATCGGTACCCACCAAAACGGCATCGTAGGAGGTGCCATCGGTGAGCCGTACGGTAATTTTGCTGGCGCTGTCAATTACATGGTTGTTGGTTATAATGTATCCGTCATTGCTGTATATGACACCGCTGCCGGCACCCTCGCTAATAGCTTGCTGCAAAAACATACCTGTAGTCATAACCTCGGTGGTAATTTCTACCACGCTGTCCTTGGCAAGCGCGGCAACATTTGCAACAGACAGCCCTGTGTTGTTGCTAAGGGGGAGCGTTGTATTGGTGTTGGTTTGCACAGAGGTGTTATCCCCTTGACCAGACACCACCTGATTTGCTGCGCCGGAGGTGTTAAACATATTGCTTGCCAAGTAGCCGCCGCCAAAGCCAAAGGCGGTACTTACCACCATTACACCTGCCATAAGTAAAGCGGTTTTACCGCCTTTTTTCTTTTCTTTTTTTGTGCCGTTATCATATTGATAACTGTAGCTGCCGTTTGTGTTTATAGAATCGGCAGCGTAATATTGCTGCGCAGAATTATTATTGTAAGAGTAATTGTCTTGGTTTGAATTATTTTCATACATAAATTTTGTCCTCCATTTCTTTCTATGGCTTTATCATACCCAAAGTTTATGAATGATTTTTGTTACAAGGGAAACAAAAACGTGAAAAAAATGTGTTATAAATGTGAAAACAATCCTTTGCCAACTTACATACCGGCCAAGAACCGTAAAAATTTTATTTTACGCAAAATGTAGGTGCAAACAATGCTGCCTGCAAGCTGGGTTAAAAATATGGCGCACACTAAAATAAAAGGTTGGGTTATACCTAAAACACTTACAAAAATTACACGGGCAAAAACCAAAAAAAACGGACTTAATAAATAAAACTGTAAAGTGTAACCACCGCATAACGTAAGTGCATTGCGAAAAGTACCGTCCTTTAAACGCACTACTAATCCAAAAAAGAATAAGCTGCCTGCAAGCGCGTACAGCATATCGATTAAATAGCTGCCGGGTAGTACAATGCTGCTTAAAAGCACCATGCCGCTTGCCAACGTAACAGGCCATTTGGCCAAAAAGGTTTGCACTTTTTCGGTATAATACTGCTGCAAAAGCCAGCCAAATAAAAAGTAGGGCATATTTTGCAAAAATCCGTTAAAGCAAAACATTTTAGAGGGAAAACCGTACACTTTATATAGAATAATAATTAAGATAAGAAGGGCACAAGGCACAGGCTTTTTAAAAAAACGTGCAATAGGAGTAAAAATCAAAAAGATGACAAACAGCGTATATAAAAACCAGTAGCTGCCGCCATATAAAAAAATATTTGTTAAGCTTTCGGAAAGAGGGGCACTGTTGTTAACCAAAGAAGGAACCAACAGACGCGGCAAAAGGTCTAAAAAGCTAAAAGCAAGATAAGGTAAAATGAGACGCCTTATTTTACCGCCCAGCTGTTTTTTGTAGGCAGCGATGTTGACGGGTGGGTGAAAACAAAAGCCTGCCAAAAGAAAAAACAAAGGCATATGAAATTTGTAAATAACCATATTTACAAGGCGGCACCATTCAATATCCATTAAATTTATGGGGTATACAATAAAAGAATGGCCCAGCAATACGGCTAAAATGGCAACGCCACGCAACAAATCTACTTCAGCATAATATTTTTTCATATGTCCTCCAGCGAAATAGTTATAATACTATTATTATACCGCAGCATTTGGTTTAGGCAACAAAAAAGCGCAAAACTGTAAGAGAATACAGTTTTGCGCTTTAAAATTAAAAAATTTAAAAAGCACAGTTAGCAGCTATTCTATCGCGTGGGAAAACAGCAAATATCGCACATTTGCACAAATAGAGGGGAGTATTTGTCCATGATATACTCCGCGGGAGGAGACGCAAAAAAGCTGTCTAACGCCAAAGGAATCGCAAGCGTTAAAGAGGTGCCGTAGCCAAACCGACTTTCTACCGCTACAGTGCCGCCCATACGACAAATTGTCTCTTTGGTAAGTGCCAAGCCTACGCCTAACCCGGGTCGGTCACAATCGTCGTCATAAGGCAAAACAGAAAAATACAAATCAAAAATATGAAGCAGATTTTCGGGCTTTATTCCTGCGCCCTTATCCGTAACGGTAAGTACAGCACGTCCGCCTGTAGCGGATAATCGCAATACAATTTCGTTGCCGTCGCGGGTATAAATGTAAGCGTTTTGCAAAACATTTAATATAGCGGTGGCAAGTATTTTTTCATCACCCTCAATAAAAAGCGGTATTTCGCATTTTATAAAAGTAAGCGGAATGTTAGATTTTGGGGAGCAAATGGTATTTACGCCGTTACACAGCTTTTCCGCCAGTAAATTCAAATCAATCAGCTGTGCCTTGACAGGTTGATTTTGAATTAACTGATTAAGCGTGGAGGTATTTACAGCGCTGCGCAGCATACGGTAACAGTTGCGGTATATACGCTCGGAATATTCAAGCTCCCGCGCATCTTCGATATTTTTTTCAAGTAACGGTAAAAGTAAAAAAATATCTGTAATATCATTGCGCAAATTTTGGCTAAAGGCAGGTATAAACGGTAAGTTACTGGCAGCCATTACGGTAACTAAGTATTGTTGGCCCGGCAGGGGAAGCAGCGTTATATTACGGCCCATAAGCGCACCGTCGCTGAGATTTAAGGTTACGGCCAGTTGGTTGGCCAAAAGGCCTGCAGCCCAAGGGGAGCGAGCCAGCGTCATGGCTACAAAATGTGTGGCATACCCCTTTGTAAGATTTAAATTTTCAGCAGCTTCATTGCACCAAATTGGCGCAAGAGCGTCATCTAATATAAAGCAGGGGTAATCCGCCTGGGCAAAGCTGGA
>JAQUTM010000155.1 GCA_028694405.1 Oscillospiraceae bacterium | reverse complement strand
GCAAATTTTCATACATTTGTTGCAGCGAGGCGCAAAAGGACAGCCTGCGGGAGGATTTAGCATATCAACAGGAGAACCTTCAATAGGAACCAGTTTTTCGTGCTCTTTTGCTGTCAATTTAGGAATACTGCGTAACAAGCCTTTTGTATACTCATGCTGCGGATTATAAAAAATCTCGTCTACAGTACCGTACTCTACAATTTTACCGGCATACATAACGGCAATTTTTTCACACATATTGGCTACAATGCCAAGGTCATGTGTAATCATAATGATGCTCATGCCGATTTTTTCTTTCAACTCAACCATAAGCTCCAAAATTTGGGCTTGAATGGTCACGTCCAAAGCCGTGGTGGGCTCATCGGCAATCAGCAGTTTTGGTTCACATGCCAAAGCAATGGCAATCATTACACGCTGGCGCATACCGCCCGAAAGCTCATGCGGATACTGTTTTAAGCGTTTTTCCGGCTCATTAATGCCAACAAGCTGTAACAGCTCTACGGCGCGTGCCTGTACTTCACTTTTAGATTTATCTGTATGCAGCTTAATAACCTCACGAATCTGGTTACCAATGGTAAAAACAGGATTTAAGCTTGTCATGGGGTCCTGAAAGATAATACTGCATTCATTGCCGCGCATTTTACGCATTTCTTTCTCGCTCATGTCGTTAATGCGGTGGCCGTTAAAATCTAAGGTGCCGCCAATTAAGCGGCCGGGGTAGGCGGTAAGACCCATCAAGCTGTAAGCCGTAACAGATTTACCGGAACCAGACTCTCCAACAATGCCTAAAACGTCGCCTTGGTTCATTGCAATAGAAACATCATTCAGCGCTTTTACCTCACCTGCCGGTGTAAAGAAGGAGAGGCGTTCATTTTGAATGTCTAATAATTTTTCACTCATTTTTCTCTCTCCTTAATTTTTTAGTTTGGGGTCAAACGCATCGCGTAAACCGTCACCCAGCAAGTTAAAGCTAAGAATGATTAAGCTAATCATGATAGCGGGAGCCAACAAGCGGTGCGGATAGCTCTCTAAACCACCGATTGCCTGACTTGCAAGGCTGCCCAAGCTGGGCATAGGAGCTGCAACGCCCAAGCCGATAAAGCTCAAGAAGCTCTCGGTAAAAATAGCGCTGGGAATTTGCAGCGTAGTTGTAACAATTAAAGTACCAATACAGTTGGTAAGCAAATGTTTGCGAATAATATGGCCGCCGTTTGCGCCAAGTGCACGGGCAGCGGTAACATACTCTTGCTCTTTTAAGGTTAAAATTTGGCTGCGCACAATACGCGCCATACCTACCCAGTACAGCAAAGCAAACACGATAAAAATACATACTAAGCCGATACCTACTGTGTTAATCCACCCAAAGCCGGGCAGTTCTGCCAAGGATTTTAAGGGGAATTTTAAGGTAACACTTAATAAAATAATAATCAAAATATCGGGTACGGTGTAGATAATATCTACCAAACGCATCATAATCATATCTGCCCAGCCGCCAACATAGCCGGCAACTGCACCGTAAATACTACCGATTAAAAGGATAATACCACTGGCAACAAGACCAACCAAAAGGCTAACGCGGCTGCCCATAAGCAAACGTACCGTAACGTCACGACCTAAGCTGTCGGTGCCTAAAAAGTGAGGAAACACTTTTTCGCCGGCTGCAATGCGTGCCTGTTCCTCTGCACTATACTGCATAGGGGCTACGTTTTCGCTGCCGCGAATTTGCTCTTCGTATCCGTAGGGGTAAATGCCCGGTACAAAAAAGGCTCCTATCATAATTAAGATAACAACTACTAAGCTAACCATTGCTATTTTGTTTTTAGCCAAACGGCGCAAACCGTCTTTCCAAAAGCTTACGCTCTCGCGCATAACAACAAGACTTTGTTTTTCTGAATCTTCGGCCGGTAGAAAATCGTCTACATTCAGCTGAAAACTCAGCGGATTTTTCTTTTTATTCTCGTCCACTGTTTCTACCTCCTATTTTAGTTTAATTCGTGGGTCAACAATTTTATATACAATGTCTACAACCACGTTCATGGTAATAATCAACGCTGCCAAGAAAATGGTAGTGCCCATAATCATAGGATAATCGCGGTTTGTAATAGAAGAAATAAATTCGCTGCCAAGGCCCGGAATTGTAAATATTTTTTCTACAACAAAGCTACCTGTAAGCGTGTAAGCAAGCAACGGTCCTAAATAAGTTACTACAGGTAAAATGGCATTGCGCAAGGCGTGCTTAAACAGGCTCATCATTTGACTTAAACCTTTTGCACGGGCTGTGCGCATAAAATCTTGACCCAGCACGTCCAGCATACTGCTGCGCATCAGGCGGCAGATGTATGCGGTAGGGTAAAACGCCAAAGCTGCCACCGGCATAATGTAATGCTTTGCCGTAGTAAGCCCATAGGTGGGCAGCAAGCCCAGCTTAACGCTTAAAATATACATGAGCACCGTGGATACTACGAAGCTTGGCACCGCAATACCGCAGGTGGAAATCAATCGAATTACATTGTCGGTTGTTTTGCCGCGATTAAGCGCAGCTATAGCACCCAAGGGTACACCCACACAAACGGCAATTAAAATGCTAATACCGCCCAATTTTGCAGAAACGGGAAATTTACTGGTAATAATCTGGCTTACTGTACGGCCACGTTGTTTAATGCTTGGACCAAAATCCCCTTTAATAGCACCTTGTAAATAAGAAATATACTGCTCGCCCAAAGGTTTATCCAACCCGTATTTGGCCTCTAATGCAGCCAGTGTTGCTTTTGACGGTGCCTTTTCCGCTAGGAACGGGCCACCGGGAACCATGTTCATCAGGAAAAAGGTAATTGTCGCTACCAAAAACAGTGTAACAGCTGCGCTTAAAACCCTTTTCACTACGTAGTTACCCATCTGAAAGTCACTCCCTAAAAATTTTTGATAATAAATTTAAAAATGTGTTTTTGCGCTGCGTACGCAGTTTATAAACGCATTTCCTATTTGATAATGTTTATTTAGCTACACCTCTCTAAAAAGAGAATAAGAAAACAACAGCATTTGAAGAAATTTCAAACACCGTTGTCTAAAAAACATTCTTGTTTCCATTTTATAAGAAATAAAACTATTTGTCAATTTTTATGCGCTATAAAAATAATGTAAAAACTGGCTTAAATGCCCATTTTTTTGTATTTTTATTATTTATTGTAACACTGTTTTGTTTTTAGCAGGCTTACATTTTGTTTGTGGTAAAAACAACTTTCCTCCAGTTTTTTGTTTTTTGTCCGCATACACATTTTAAAAATCCACCTATGCTGTCTGTATATAAAGGGTGGTTTTAAGTGGATTTTAATCTTATTAAAAAAATTTTCTTTTCTTTCTTTTTATTGTGACAAAAAAGTACATAAATTCTCTGTTTATGCGAAAATTTCTTTTTCTTTTATAAAAATTCGTATGCACTCTTGTGATAATTTATACATAAAAATAGAATATTTTTTCAATTTGTAAATTTATTATGTAGAAAAAAACAAGCCGCTTTTTTACTTTATTGTAGAAAATTAAGCTATACATCTTTGTCTGTCAATTTATCATAAGCTTTTCGTGCGGTGTTTTTTTCGGCATATTTTGCACATATAAATATGTAGAAAATAATATTAAATAAATAAAAAAACCGTTTATGCAAAAAGCATAAACGGTTTGGTGCGCTGGAAGGGACTCGAACCCCCGACCTACTGGTTCGTAGCCAGTCACTCTATCCAGCTGAGCTACCAGCGCAAGTGCAGTTATTATATTAACACAGGGTTTTGCCTTTGTCAACAATTTTCTAAAAATAATTTGGCACTTTTTAATAATTCTCTGTCGGCTGCATAGGTTAACCGCTTTGCTGCATCCTCTACTTTTACAAATTCGGCGGCTCTTATTTCCTCCGGCTGCGGGGTAACCGCTTCCTCCAGCGCCTCTGCCACAAAGTATACAACTTCTTTTATAACATTTTTTGCGGGAGAATAACTGCTTATTCGGCGCAGCCCCGGAATTATTTTTATAGGGATACCGGTCTCTTCCAATACCTCTCTATGCGCTGTCTCTTCTTCTGTTTCGTCTTTTTCCACATGGCCTTTGGGGTAAGCCCAATGACCGCCGTATTTATGGCACACCAGTAGTACACGCAAATCTTTTCCTGTTTTTAAAAAGCAAACTGCTCCGCAAGATTTTTCGTATTTCATCTGCTGCCTCTTCTCTCAATTATTACTAAACTTTAAATTTTTTGCTTTTTTGCTTTGTGGTCTTGGCGGGTACCCCTCAGGTTTGCTATAATGGTACTATTAACTTTATGGAGGAGCTTCCACTATGACAACTATTATATTAGGTATTTTAGGTATCGCCGCTGTAGCTGTAGTTTTGTTTTTTACCTATTATGCCTTTAACGAAAAGCCCTTGCCTTGGGCGAAAGACAAAACAGCAAAACAAGCTGTAGGGGTATCGTCCGCGCTTAATACCGTACAGCGTTGGGCAAAGCTGAATAATACACAGGTTATTTCCTCTGCCACTTTACAAAGCAAAAACCTGTCTGCCTATGCTGACGCCATATTAGTAGGCCCCTTTGGCGTTTTAGGCATAAAATGCCTTGGCTTAAACGGTGATATTTACGGTGAAAAGAATGACGGTGCTTGGCTGCAAGTAGTAAACGATGAACGAATTTCTTTTGAAAACCCGCTAACTGAATGTAATGTGTGCGCTCGATTGATAAGAGAAGCTTTATTTGCTGCCGGTATAAAAAACACCAACGTAGATTGTATTGCTGTTTTTTGTAACAAAAAAGCAAATATAGCCGTACCTCGCAGTGCAGGTATTGTTTTCCCTCACACTTTAAAAGATACTTTAAATAAAGATAAATACACAATCGACAAAGGGTTAGACACGCAAAAAGCAGCCGAAGCCATTAAAACCTTTATAAAATAACCCCTGTTTTTACGGCACGATTTTTATTATAACAAATTTTTTTTAAAACTACTATACTATATTTATTTTTTAAAGTTTCACAAAATGGAAATATTTGTTAACAGTGTGTGAAAACCCCATGGAATCTGCACCTATTTATTTACGCTTTATTAACATTGCGGTAACAATCCTTTTGAGAATTTTGGATATAATATAATTACAGAAACGGAAAGCCGCAATTCCGAATCTGTTACATGATTCCTCCTCACACCAATTAAAAACTAGG
>JAQUTM010000154.1 GCA_028694405.1 Oscillospiraceae bacterium | reverse complement strand
CAAGTATGCTGTGTTTTGTGTAAAGTAAAAGTATACAAAACTTGTAAAAGGAAGTGCAGCAATGAAAGAGATGGAAATTATTCAGCACCCTCAGATAGACGGGCTGCACATTTTTTTTGATACAGTTGATTATCGCACCCCTCATATACACGGGGAGATTGAGCTGATTTGGATTTTACAAGGAAGCTTGGAGGTACAAAGCGGCAGTATGCGCTATCTTGCCTGTTGCGGGGAGATGGTATTGTTTCATTCGAATCAAACCCATGAGTTTCATAAGCTACAGGAAAGCTGCACTTTTTTGTGTATTCAAGTTGCGCCAAAGCTGATAAAAGGCATTTTTCCTGCCATTGAGCATATCCGATTGCGCGGATTTTGTCCCGCCGCATTTTTATCACCTCAAGCCTATAGAGAAACCCAATATCAAATTTTGCAAATAATGCGGCAATATTTACAGCGAACGCCCTGTTATGAATTGTTTTGTGTGGGGCAAATTTGTCTACTGCTGCATCGGCTGTTTACTGCAATTCCACACCAAATGCTTACCGTAGAAGAAAATGCAGAGCGAGAACGGCGCAACGCCAGACTGATGCGGCTTTTAAAGTTTGTAGACCAAAATTATATGCATAAAATCCGTTTGTCAGATTTTGCACAGACAGAAAACCTGTCTATGAGTTACCTGTCTCATTTTGTAAAAGATACATTAAATCAAAGCTTTCAGGATTATGTGGCAACGGTGCGCTTTAACGCAGCTTGTAAAATGATAGCGGGTGGGGAACGTAAAATGCTGGATATCTGCATGGAATGTGGATTTTCAGACTATCGCTATTTTTCAAGGGCGTTTCAGCAGCGCGTGGGAGTTACACCGGAAGTTTACAGCAAGCAGCAGGAAAATCTAATTGTAGAGGAGACAAAAATCCACCACAGCTTACACTCTTTAGAACGGTTCTATTCTCGGGAAAAAAGTTTGGAGCTGTTAAATAGGTTTGAAAAAGAATATCGGATTATTTTATAAAAATAAAAAGTTTACTGTAACCAGGCTTATTTGTTGCAGTAAGCTTTTTGTTGTTTTTAACTAAAAATATGCTTGTAAATTGTAATAAAAGCAAATTTTTGTAAAACAGCTAATTTGTCTAATAAAATAGGCTAACTCGTCAAAGAAACAAAATGGACGGCGTAGTATGCTTATAGCAATAAACGGAGGTGGCTCATGTTATATATCGGAGTAGATTTAGGCACATCTGCCTGCAAATTTTTATTGGTAGATGAGCAGGGAACCGTGTTAAATACCATATCAAAAGAATATCCAATTTATTTTCCACAGCCCGGCTGGAGCGAACAGGCTCCGCAAGATTGGTGGACAGCCTGCACAGAGGGTGTTCCACAGCTGCTGCAAGGATTTGACAGCAACAGCGTAAAGGGCATCGGCATAGGCGGCCAGATGCATGGTCTTGTGGCACTGGACGAAACCGATATGGTTTTGCGTCCTGCAATTTTGTGGAACGACGGACGGACAGCCAAACAGGTAACATACTTAAACGAAACGGTAGGACGCGCTGTATTAAGTGATTGTACGGCAAATATTGCCTTTGCAGGTTTTACAGCGCCAAAGCTGCTATGGATGAAAGAGAACGAACCGGAGCTGTTTGCAAAAATCAATAAAATAATGCTGCCAAAGGACTATTTGCTATACTGTTTAACAGGCGTACATGCAACGGACTATTCGGACGCCTCTGGTATGCTGCTTTTAGATGTGGAGCATAAGTGCTGGTCTCAAAAGATGCTAGAAATATGCGGTATTGAGCAAGCCCAGCTGCCGGCTCTATTTGAAAGTTACGAAAAAGTAGGTAATTTAATCCCCTCTGTTGCAGAACAGTTGGGATTGTCCCAAGAGGTGGTGGTATGTGCGGGGGCGGGAGACAACGCCGCAGCCGCCGTAGGTACAGGTACTGTAGGAGACGGGCATTGCAATATTTCACTGGGTACTTCCGGCACCATTTTTATTTCGGCTAAAGGCTTTGGTGTAGACAGCACCAATGGCTTGCATGCCTTTGCCCACGCAGACGGTGCATGGCATTTAATGGGCTGTATGCTCTCTGCTGCAAGCTGCAATAAATGGTGGCAAGACGATATTATCGGCACCAAGGATTACAAAGGTGAAGAGGCTAAGATAAGCCTTGACAAACTGGGAAAAAACCATGTGTATTTTTTGCCGTACTTAATGGGAGAGCGCAGCCCGATTAACGACACCAATGCGCGTGCCGCCTTTATCGGCATGACGATGGACAGTACGCGTGCCGATATGACACAGGCAATGCTGGAGGGTGTGGCGTTTGCCATAAGAGACAGCTTTGAGGTTGCAAAAACGCTGGGTATAGATATTGCGCGTTCTAACATTTGCGGAGGCGGCTCTAAATCTGCAATATGGAAAACAATATTGGCTAACGTGCTGGGTATCCCTTTGGATACCGTGAAAACTGCGGAGGGACCGGGGTATGGAGCAGCTATGCTGGCTATGGTGGCGTGTGGCGTTTTTGCTACCGTACAAGAGGCTTCCGATGCATTGGTAAAGGTAGTGGATACATTACAGCCTAACCCGGAGATAAGCGCCCTTTACGATACCCGCTATAAGCAGTTTAAGCAAATATATCCTGCTTGTAAAAATCTTTTTCCAAACCTTTTGTAAGGAGAAAAAACAGTATGAAAATTTATTCTGTAACCGATGCCGAATTTTTGCCTTATGGCAGAGTGATAGAAGGTGTGCCAACGGAGCCTTTGATAAAAGCACTGCAAGCTACACCACTGTCTGCAGAGACAGTGTATATGTGTGAGGAGCCTTTGCTGCAACAACTGCCTCTTGTGTCACAGCTTGAAAACAGCTTATATGGCGGTATGCCTGTTCAGCTTGGGTGGTGTAACGGACACAATACAAAATTAAACTGTTTAGAGTACCACCGTGACAGCGAATTTAATTTGGGCACGGAAGATTTTATTTTGTTGCTGGCAAAGCAGGAAGAAATAAAAAACAACATGCTTGACACAGCAAAGGTAAAAGCTTTTTATGTTGCGGCAAATGTGTTGGTTGAGATTTATGCAACTACTTTGCATTATGCGCCTTGCCAAGTAAGCGCCCAAAAGGGTTTTCGGGTAATGGTTGCGCTGCCCAAAGGCACCAATACGGAAAAGCCCATGTTTACCCCTTGTACACAGGAGGATAGCCGCCTATGGGCAAGAAATAAGTGGCTGTTGGCACACCCGCAATCTAACGAGGCTGTCAGCGGCGCAGTAGTTGGGTTAACGGGAAATAATATTGATTTAGAAAACGAAATATAAATTTATTAAGGAGAAATTTTATGGTTACAAATATCCCACAAGTTAAATTAGGCGTTATTGCAGTTTCACGTTCTTGCTTTCCTATGGCGCTGTCCCAGCGCCGCCGCAGTGCATTAAAAGCGGCTTACAACGGTGATTTATATGAGTGCCCCATAACGGTGGAAAACGAAATGGACGCCAAAAAAGCAGTAGAGGACGTTACCTGTGCGGGTGTAAATGCATTGGTTGTCTTTCTGGGTAACTTTGGTCCGGAAACCCCCGAAACTTTAATTGCCGAATGGTTTACAGGTCCTATTATGTACATAGCGGCTGCCGAGGGTGACGGTGATTTACATGACGGGCGGGGAGATGCCTATTGCGGCATGTTGAACTGTTCTTACAACTTAGGGCTGAGAGGAAAAACTGTCTATATTCCCGAATATCCTGTAGGGACAGCGGCAGAACTGGCAGAAAAAGTAAAAGATTTTTTACCCATTGCCCGTGCTGTTTTGGGTCTTAAAGGTTTAAAAATTATTACCTTTGGTCCACGTCCTGATGACTTCTTGGCATGTAATGCACCGATAAAAGCTTTGTATGACCTTGGTGTAGCAGTAGAAGAAAACAGCGAATTGGATTTGCTGGTTGCATATAATAAGCACGCTGATGATGCACGCATACCCGCTAAAATAGCAGAGATGCAGGCAGAACTTGGTGCAAACAACAAGTATGCAGGGGTACTGCCACGATTGGCACAGTATGAATTAACGCTGTTGGATTGGGCCGAAAGCCATAGAGGAACCAGAGAATATGTGGCTTTTGCAAACAAATGCTGGCCTGCCTTTCAAACAGAGTTTAAATTTGTGCCATGTTATGTAAACAGCCGTTTGGCAGCAATGGGTATTCCTGTTTCCTGCGAGGTAGACATTTACGGTGCTTTAAGTGAATATATTGGTGTATGCGTATCCGGTGCAGCCACCACGTTACTGGACATTAACAATACGGTGCCTGCCTCTATTTACGAAAAAGCCATTAAAGGCAAGTATGATGTTCGTCTGCCGGAAACGTTTATGGGCTTCCATTGCGGCAACACAAGCTGTGGCCTGTTAAAAGACCCACATATGGGATACCAACTGATTATGAAACGCGATTTAGAGCCCGACCTTGCTGAGCCGGACATTACCCGCGGAACCATGGAGGGTAACATTCAGGCGGGAGACATTACTTTTTACCGCTTGCAATCCACAGCAGATACACAGCTAAAAGCGTATATTGCGCAAGGTGCGGTGCTTGATGTAGACTGTGAAAGCTTTGGCTCCATTGGCGCGTTTGCTATCCCGGAAATGGATCGTTTTTATCGTCATGTTTTAATTGCAAAACGCTACCCGCATCATGGCGCAGTAGCTTTTGGACACTGGGGTAAAGCCTTATTTGAAGTGTTTAAATATTTGGGAATTGCCGACATTAGCTATAACCAGCCAAAAAGCTTGCCATATCCCAACGAAAACCCCTTTGCATAAGATGGACAGCTGTAAGCTGGTTTTATAAATGCAGCTTTAGCTTTGATAAGGAGAAATAAAAAATGAAATTTTTTATAGACACAGCAAACGTAGAAGATATTCGCAAAGCCAACGACATGGGTGTAATTTGCGGTGTAACAACAAACCCCAGTTTAATTGCAAAAGAAGGCAGAAATTTTAAAGAGGTAATTGCAGAGATAGCCTCTATTGTAGACGGACCGATTAGCGGTGAGGTAAAAGCCACAACGGTAGATGCCGACGGCATGATTGCCGAGGGCAGAGAGATTGCAAAAATTCACCCCAACATGGTAGTGAAAATCCCTATGACAGTAGAGGGATTAAAAGCTTGTAAGGTGCTTTCAAGCCAGGGTATTAAGTGTAATGTTAC
>JAQUTM010000008.1 GCA_028694405.1 Oscillospiraceae bacterium | reverse complement strand
GCTTGTTTGCAGTTTAGGGCTGGCAATTTTGCTTAACCAGAAAATTTTTGCTCGTAATTTTTTTCGTACAGTAAACATTTTTCCGTATGTTGCAAGCTTAGTAGCGGTTGCGGCAGTTTGGAATATGCTGTTCAGCCCGGCTATGGGCCCTATTAACCAGCTGCTTGCAAGCTTTGGTGTAGAAAATTTACCAAAATGGGCTGCGGGTAAAGATACTGCGATGCTGACGGTAATTTTGTTTAGCGTTTGGAAAAACATGGGCTATTACATGGTAATTTATTTGGCAGGTTTGCAGGGGGTTAACCCGGAATTGTACGAGGCGGCAGACCTTGACGGTGCAAACGGTTGGCGCAAATTTTGGAACGTTACCCTGCCCCAGCTTGCCCCCACCACTTTTTTTGTTACCATTATGGTAACCATTTCTTCCTTTAAGGTTTATGACCAAATATATATGATTACACAAGGCGGCCCCGGCACCAGCACCATGGTACTTGTGTACCAAATTTACAACGAGGCTTTTGTGGGTACGCCCGAATACGGATATGCCAGTGCAATTTCTATGGTTTTGTTTGCTTTGGTGCTTACCATTACCATTATTCAGTTTAAAGGCGGGCAGGATAACACCGCTAATAAAAAGAAAAAACGGCTTGCAGGCAAGAAAGGCTAGGTGACATAGATGACAAAAAGCAAAAAAACTTCAAAAATAATCGGCAAGGTTCTTATCTATACAATTTTAATTGTCATTGCCCTGGTTATGCTTGTACCTTTTGTATGGATGCTCTCCTCCAGCTTAAAGCTGAATAAAGATGTATTTACCTTTCCCATGCAGTGGATACCCGAAAATCCACGCTGGCAAAACTACAGCGATATTTGGACAAAAATCCCCATGCTTACCTTTGTAACCAATACGGCAAAGCTAACGGTAATTGTTACGTTGTTGCAATTATTTACCTCCAGCTTTGCGGCTTACGGTTTTGCAAAGCTGCGCTTTAAAGGCCGCAATGTTTTGTTTTTGGGCTATATTGCCACAATAGCAGTGCCTTGGCAGGCTTACATGGTACCGCAGTTTATGATGATGCGCTCGTTCCACTTAAATAATACACATTTAGCTATTATTTGTTTACAGGCGTTTAGTGCCTTTGGCGTATTTTTAATGCGCCAGTTTTATGAAAGTGTCCCTGATGAGCTGTGCGAAGCCGCCCGCATTGACGGCTTAAACGAATACGGCATTTGGCGCCGCATTATGCTGCCGCTGTCAAAGCCGGCACTGTCTACTTTGGTTATTTTTACCTTTGTAAACACTTGGAACGACTTTTTAGGTCCCATGATTTATTTGACAAAAACCGAGCTGAAAACCTTGCAAATCGGTTTGCGTATGTTTATTACCCAGTATTCTTCCGAGTACGGCCTGATTATGGCCGCCAGCGTAGTAGCGCTTATCCCTGTGCTTATTGTGTTCTTATCTTTACAAAAATACTTTGTACAAGGTGTTGCAACGGCAGGCTTAAAGGGGTAAACTAAAAATAATTTGTTAAGCACCCAAAGGGCGGCGGCTTTTGCCGCTGCCTTTTTTTTACAGCAGTTTTATTTGTTTTAAGGAGATTTATATGGAAAAGTTACGTTTTCAAAACCCTGTTATTACACAGCAAGAAGTGGCTGCCGCTTTAGATGCTGCTTGCCGTCAAATACAGCATAATTTACCCGCTTTTACCCATACCTGTCAAAATCACTCCAGTGTAAATAATATATACCCCGCCTGTGAAAACAACCAGTGGACGTGCGGCTTTTGGCCCGGTGAGGTGTGGCTTGCCTACGAGCATACAGGCGAGGAAAGCTTTAAACAATGTGCCCTTACACTTGTGGAAAGTTTTTTAAACCGCATTGAACAAAAAATTGAGGTAGACCATCACGATATGGGTTTTTTGTACTCACCCTCCTGTGTGGCGGCGTACAAGCTTACCGGCAGCGAAAACGGCAAAAAAGCAGCTATTTTAGCTGCAGACCAGCTTATCAGCCGCTTTCAGGAAAAAGGAGCGTTTATTCAAGCGTGGGGTGCACTGGGCGCCCCCGAAAATTATCGTTATATAATTGATTGCTTATTGAACCTACCTTTGCTATACTGGGCAACAGAAGTTACAAAGGATAAAAAATATGCCCAAATTGCGCACAAGCATATTACCACTTGCTTAAAAAATTCTATTCGTGCAGATGGCTCTACTTACCACACTTTTTTTATGGATTCTCAAACAGGTATGCCCAGTCACGGGGCAACATGTCAAGGCTACAAGGACGACTCCTTTTGGGCGCGTGGACAGGCTTGGGGTGTTTATGGTACGGCTATTAGCTATTGCTACACCAAAAACCCCGCCTATTTAGATGCTTTTCGCCGTACGGTGGCGTTTTATCTTACACGGCTGCCACAGGACTTGGTTCCCTACTGGGATATGATATTTACCACAGGCAGCGACGAGCCAAGAGATTCTTCCAGCGCCTCTATTGTGGCATGCGGTATGCTGGAGGCAGCAAAATACATGGAAGAAGATGAGGCAGAATATTACACAACCTTAGCGCGTCAAATGATGAAAAGTGTTGTGGATAACTATGCCGCAAAAGATATCAAGCTTGGCGGCGGCCTTGTTTTACACGGCACATACAGCAAAAAGTCTCCTTATAATACCTGTACGCCGGAGGGTGTAGACGAGTGTGTATCTTGGGGCGATTATTTTTACATGGAGGCGCTTACACGCCTTTCTAAAAATTGGGAAATGTACTGGTAACTTATAAAAAATAAGAGGTGAAAGCTGCATGATAAACGAGAGAGAAGAATATCTGCCGTGGGACGTACAGCAGAGAGATACCCCGCAGCAGCGCACAGTACAAGCAGCCTTGCGCAGCCAGGGCAGTGCCTTTGGCGAAAATTGCTTTATTTCTCAACTGGCACATTTGCATGATACAAAATTTACTATGGGCGCGGGCTGCATGATAGGCGCAGACGCGCTGACCCGTCATGCAGACATTACCTGCGGCAAAAATTGCACCATAAATACCTTTGCCTATTTACAGGGCAATATTGTAATGGGCGACGATGTAAGAATTGCACCCCGCGTAAACATCATTGCCGATAACCACAAGCATCAAGATATTACCAAAACCATTGTGTCGCAGGGAACTGCGGGCAAAGGTATAAAAATCGGTAACGATGTTTGGATTGGCGCAGGCGCAACCGTAGTAGACGGCCTTACCATAGGCAGCCACAGCATTATTGCAGCAGGCAGTGTGGTTACAAAGGACGTGCCGGATTATGTAATTGTGGGCGGCAATCCTGCCAAAATAATAAAAAACCGCATAGAAAATTATTTTGAAAAACGTCTGGCGGCTTTTGTGGAAAAGGTGCAAGCGCAGTTGGAAACTGTAGTAGAAGCCCACGCCCAAAACGGTAGCTATGTGGATACATCTGTCAATCAGGCGGCAGTACGCGCAAGCTGTGATGCTGCCGAAATTTTGGCTATGTTTGATAAGACACCCGCGCTTATGCCCGTGGAAAAACAGATAGAAAATCTACAGCAGCAACAAACCCAAGAAATTGACTATACGGTTTTGTGCATTGGCTATGCGCTGGAGGTGTTGGGCAGTCATGTGTCACGTCCCTATGAAGCGGCGCAGTGCTTGACAGGGCAAAGCTTAATTGACTGGTTAGAGCAGTTTAAGTGGGACGGAGATGTGTGGCATGCAGGTCACTGCATAGACTGTCTCTCTACGGCGTTTTATCAAAACAAGGCACATTTTAACATAGATGCAGACTTAGACACCTTGTTTAACTGGCTGGACAGCCACGCAAATAAAGACACAGGGCTTTGGGGGTCGGGGGTTTCTATGGATACGGTAAACGGATTTTACCGTCTTACCCGCGGCAGCTATGCGCAATTTAACCGTCCCTTGCCCTACTGCGAAAAAGCTATCGATACCATTTTGAACCATGCCCAAAACCCAGCATATTTTGAAGGTGAAAACGGAACCTCCTGTAATGTTTTAGATGTGATTCACCCGCTGTGGCTGTGTAAGCGTCAGACAGATTACCACTATGACGAGGGACGAAGCTGGGCATTTTTATGGATAGATAAAATACTGGAAAATTGGACAGATAACAAAGGCTTTAGCTTTGATTTAATAAAACAGGATAACCCTACTTTAATGGGTACTGAAATGTGGCTATCTATTTTGCACTTGCTGTGTGATTATATTGGCATTGCACATCTTTTGCCCTACCGTCTGTGCGGTGTGCATCGCCTGTATACCCCCACTTTGGATAATTAGTTGAAAAGAGGAACATTATGGAACTGAATACCAGACAAGATTTTGAGGCATTGATGCACAAAATTTTAAATCCGCTCATTCCCCGCTACAGTGCCCATGGCGCACGCCTGCCCTTAGGCCATACAGGCGCTACTTATGGCCCAGAAGCAATAGAGCTGGAGGCGTTTTCCCGTCCGCTTTGGGCTTTGGTGCCTTTTTGGGTAGGCGGCGGTAAGGACGATACCTTTGCCGATATTTACCGGCGTGGGCTTGCCGCGGGCACCAATCCCCGTGATGAAGAATATTGGGGCGGATTTACCGATTACGACCAGCGCTTTGTAGAGATGGCCGCCATTGCCTGCGGCATGATTTTAGCGCCGGATAAAATTTGGAATCCCCTTACCCAAGCCGAAAAAGAAAATTTGGCAAAATGGCTGGACGGTATTAACCACTATGTTATACCCGAATGTAACTGGCAGTTTTTTATGATATTGGTAAATGTGGCGCTGAAAAAATGCGGCATGCCCTATAACGCTCAAAGAATGGAAGAGGGCCTTGAAAAAATAGAGAGCTACTACAAGGGCGAAGGCTGGTATCAAGACGGCGCTCCCCCCCAAAAAGACTACTATATTTCTTTTGCCATACACTATTACGGTTTGGTTTACGCAAAGGTGATGGAGCAGGAAGATGCACGGCGCAGTGTTTTGTTTAAAGAGCGTGCCACTGTGTTTGCCAAACAGTTTGTGTACTGGTTTAGCGAAGATGGCTCCGCCTTGCCCTTTGGCCGCTCGCTCACTTACCGCTATGCACAAGCTGCTTTTTGGAGCGCATGCTTGTTTGCAGGCATTGAGCCTTTCAGCGTAGCTGAAATTAAGGGCATATTGGTGCGGCACTTTGATTACTGGCTAAAGCAGGAAATATTTGATACAGACGGCATTTTAACAATCGGCTACGCCTATCCCAATTTGTTTATGTCAGAACATTACAATGCACCGGGTTCGCCTTATTGGAGCATGAAAACCTTTTTAATGCTGGCGCTGCCGGACAGCCATGCCTTTTGGCATGTTGAACCAGCCCCCCTGCCTAAGCTGCAGGCTTTACAAACCTTGCGTTATGCCGATATGGTAGTCCAGCGCAGAGAAGGCGATGTAACTGCTTATGTTCCGGGAGCAAACGAACTTTACGGCCACGGAAATACACCTCAAAAATATGCTAAATTTGCCTATTCTACTGCTTTTGGGTTTAGTATCTCTCGCTCTAACTTTGTTTTACACGAGGCAAGCCCGGACAGTATGCTTGCCTTTGAAATTGACGACTACATTTTTGTGCGCAAACGCAGCGAAAGCTTTGTTATTGAAAGTGACAGTGTAGTTTCGGTGTGGGTGCCGTTTCCCGGCATTACCGTTAAAACCACAGTTACACCTACCGCCACCGGCCATACCCGTAAGCACGAAATTACCAGTGAAATACCCTGTACAGCGTATGACTGCGGGTTTTCGGTAGAGCGCTTTAGAAAAGGCGAGTGTCAACAGAGTATTACTGCCGCAGCCGCGCAGGTAAAAAATAACGTTAGCAGCTGTACGGTTACTGCGCTGCAAACAAGTACAAAAGCGGAGGGCGGCATTTTAACCGCAGACCCCAACACCAATTTGATTATGCAAAACGCCTATATTCCCTATATAAAATACTGCATTGAAAAAGGGCAAAATACCCTTTATACTAGTGTAGACACAAAACTTTTTTAAGGAGAAAACGCACATGGCAAAGCTAAAACTTAAGTTATTGGATAAAAACAACCACACTCTGCTTACTACCGAAGAAGGCGAAAATGTATCTATGGTGTACACAGGTGCATACCAAGAGGGTGATAGTATCCATGTAGAAACAGATACTGAAGGCCTGTACTGTATGTTTTGGCTGGAGGATACCTTGCCGGAAAGTATTGTTTACTGCAAAGAGCGTGTAAGCATTTATAAAATTCCCTTTGGTACCGACCGTATTGTATTTTCGCCAAAGGCTTTTATGGGTACCCGTCATTTAATTCGCGCCCGCATGGCAACTCCGCAAGAAATTGCCGCCTACCGCAATTTGGCGCTTAATCCTTATGACACCCACGGAGATAACGGCTTTTTTCCACACGCCAGCGCCAATGTAGAAACACGCGGCGAGGCAGTATTTGCCGCCTATAATGCTATTGACGGTATTTTTGAAAACGCCAGTCATGGTGAATGGCCTTACCAAAGCTGGGGTATTAACCGAGACCCCAACGCCGCCATTACCATAGATTTTGGCCGCACGGTGAAGGTAGATGCCGCCGCACTGACACTGCGTGCAGACTTTCCTCACGACAGCTATTGGACACAGGCTACTTTGAGTTTTTCCGACGGTAGCAAGGAAGTTGTCACCCTGAAAAAAACAGATAAACCACAACACTTTGCTTTTTCGGCTCGCAGTGTAGAGCGTGTAACCTTATCTCAGCTAATAAAAGCAGAAGATGAAAGCCCGTTCCCTGCTTTGACACAGCTTGAGGTATTTGGACATGACGAGAGATAAGTTTGACCTTTCTTTTTTAGCCGACCCAACTGTTTTTGCGGTAAACCGCAGAGAGGCAGTTTCCTCACACGGCTTTTTAGGGCCAGACGGAAATTCTTTTTCCCAAAGCTTAAACGGTACTTGGCAGTTTGCTTACAGCCCTACAGTGGAACAGCGTCCGCAGGGCTTTGAAAACCTTGCCTTTGATGACGCAGAGTGGGACAGTATTACCGTACCCGGCTTTATCCAGCTGCAAGGCGGGGGAAAATACGGCGCTCCGCACTATGTAAATACCATGTACCCTTGGGACGGTCATGAGGACATCAAGGCAGGTGCTATTGCGCAGAATTACAACCCCGTAGGCAGTTACCGTAAACGCTTTACTCTGCCCGCTCAATGGGATGCACAGCAGGTATATATCAGGTTTGACGGCGTGGATGCAGCGCTGGCGCTTTGGTGCAACGGTCACTTTGTGGGGTATGCCGAGGACAGCTTTACACCCAGTACCTTTGCTTTGGCGCCTTATTTACAAAGCGGGGAAAATATACTGTGTGCACAGGTGTTTCGTTTTTGCAGCGGCAGCTGGCTTGAGGACCAAGACTTTTGGCGTTTCAGCGGCATTTTTCGAGATGTAACACTGTTTACCGTGCCTGCTACCCATGTGTGGGATATTTGGGCAAAGCCTACCTTAACCCAAGATTTTTTACAGGGCAGCCTAGCGATACAGGTTTTGGTACAAGGCAGTGGCAGTGTAACGCTTAGCTGTAACAACCAACAAACAACAGTACAAGTTGCGGCAGGCAAAGCCAATTTGCAGATGTGTATACAAAGCCCAAAGCTATGGAGCGCAGAGCACCCTAATTTATATGTGTATACACTTACTGTGCGGGACGAAAACGGCGATGTTACCGAGGTTATTACCGAAAAAGCAGGCTTTCGCACCTTTGAGATGAAAGACGGGCTGATGTGTTTAAACGGCAAACGCATTGTGTTTAAGGGTGTTAACCGCCACGAGTGGAACTGCCGCAGCGGCCGTGTTTTATCTTACGCGGATATGGTACAGGACGTGGTAAACATGAAGCGTCATAATATAAACGCTGTGCGTACCAGCCATTACCCCAATAATACAAATTTTTACAGCTTGTGTGACGAATACGGCCTTTATGTAATAGATGAGACCAATTTGGAAAGCCATGGCACTTGGCAAAAGATGGGTGCCATTGCACCCGATGAAAATACCGTGCCGGGAGATAACCCCGCGTGGCGTGATATTGTACTGGATAGAGCGGCAAGCATGCTGCAGAGAGATAAGAACCACCCCAGTATTTTAATTTGGAGCTGTGGCAACGAAAGCTACGGCGGCAGCAATATTTTTGCTATGAGTGCGTATTTCCGCAGCATGGATTCTTCCAGACTGGTACACTATGAAGGCGTTTTTCATGACAGACGCTTTGCACAAACCAGTGACATGGAAAGTCAAATGTACCCCAGTGTGGCTGCTATTGAAGCTTTTTTAAAGCAAAATTTACAAAAGCCTTTTATTTGCTGTGAGTACAGCCATGCAATGGGTAACTCTTGCGGGGGGTTGCACAAATATACCCGACTTTCCCGTACACAGCCACGCTACCAAGGTGGATTTATATGGGATTATATCGACCAAGGCCTGCTTGCCCAGGCACCCGACCAAAGCGATTATTTGGCTTATGGTGGAGACTTTGGCGACACGCCTACCGATTACAATTTCTGTGTAAACGGACTGGTGTATGCCAACCGCGAAAACAGCCCTAAAATGCAAGAGGTAAAGGGTTGCTACAGTAATGTAATTTTGCAAGTAAGCGCCAACAGCGTAGCTGTTAAAAACGAATTTTTATTTGATGATTTATCAGAATATAAGCTGTGCTTTGCGCTGTGTGTAAACGGCACGGCAGTGCAGACGGCAGAGCAAACCATAACCGTATTGCCGGGAGAAGAAAAAACAGTGCCGATTCCTTTTACGCTAAAAGACTGTGTAGGTGTTTGCACCTTAAATGTACAGCTTTGCTTAGGTAAAAACATGCTGTGGGCGCCAAAAGGCCATGTTATTGCGCAGGGACAGTATGTACAAGATTTACGCGCTTTGCCTAAAAGCTGTACCTTGCCTGTTAAGGTGATAAAAGGTGATGCGAACATCGGTGTGCAGGCAGGCAACACACAGCTGCTGTTTAGCTTTGGCAAGGGTACTTTGGCAAGCATACATCACAAAGGCTCTGCGCTATTAAAAGATGTTTTGCCGCAGCTTAACTTTTGGCGTGCGGCTACAGATAATGACAACGGCTTTGGTATGGCGTATGAATATGCTCAGTGGATAAATGCAGGACAGTTTGCAAAAACAGAGAGCCTGACAGTACAAAGTACCCTAACGCAGGCACAGGTAACGGTAGTTCAAAGCCTACCCATTGCTGCGCACCCCCAAGTACGCACGGTGTATACTATTACAGGCGACGGTAGGACAGAGATATGTGTTACATGGCTGGGAGCGGCTGTAACCGTACCGCAGTTTGGCATGCTGTTTGCTATGCCTGTAGCTTATGATACCGTCTCTTTTTTGGGAAACGGCCCACAAGAAAATTATGCAGACCGCAAAACAGGCGCACAACTGGGTAAATATGAATATAAAGTAAAAGAGAATTTATCCGGTTATGTAATTCCGCAGGAGTGCGGTAACAGAACAGACGTTTACCGTGCAGACATAATAGATGCAAACGGAAATGGGCTGCGCCTAAGCGGGACAGCACTTCATTTTAGTGCGCTGCCATATACGCCTTTGCAGCTGCAACAGGCACAGCATGTCTATGATTTGCCCATACCCACCAAAACGGTTATCTGCGTAAGCGGCGGCCAAATGGGTATAGGCGGAGACGACAGCTGGGGTGCAAAGCCACATGACGAATACTGGGTGCGCTTAAACACCAATGATAGCTTTTCCTTTGCAATACAGCCTATTTAACAAAACAGCCATGCAGAAAATATATTCTGCATGGCTGTTTTAGATTTGATATGCGTATAAAAAGTTGATAGCGTGTGCTACAATAACAGTAAACCAACAGGGAGGGAAAAATATGAAGAAGCAAATGCTGCTGATAGGCGCAGGCGGTTTTTTGGGAGTGCGTCTGCAAAAGTATTATAATAAAAATATAACAGAGGCGCTAACACATTCGCAGTTAAATATTGAAGAAATTTCGGCGGTAGAAAAAGCAGTACAGCAAAGCAATGCGGAGGTTGTAATAAATTGCGCGGCAATTTCCAACACGGCATATGCGCAGCAAAACCCTCAGCAGGCGTATGCGGCAAATGTACTGGGCGCAGCTAATATAGCCAAGGCATGTGCACGCACAGGGAAAAAATTGGTTTATATGAGTAGTGACCAAGTTTATAACGGCTGTACCCAGCAGGGGCCACTAAGCGAAGATGTACCTCTTTGCCCTACCGGTGTATATGCACAGCAAAAGCTTCGGGCCGAACAAGAAATACAAGCTCTTTTGCCGCAAGCCGTAGGGCTGCGCTTAACTTGGCTATATGATTTACCGCAAAGCGGTATGCGCCTAAACGCCAACCTTCTCAGCAATTTGTTGCAGGCATCACACAGTAAAGCACCGCTTGCCTTTGCAACAAAAGAATACCGCGACATAACGTGGGTACAAGAATTAGTAGAGAATATGGATAAAATTACAAATTTGTCCGGTGGAATTTATAACATAGGCAGTACAGGCGGCGGGTGCACATACGAGACAGCCCTTTTTGCAGCAGAAAAATTAAAATTACCCACTCCGGCTCAGCTGATTATAGCTGACGAAACCCGTTATGAAACACAGACCCGTAATTTACTGCTAAACACGGCTAAGGCACAGCACCAAGAAATTGTATTTTCTACAACACAGGCAGGTATTGTAAAATGTATAGAGCATTATAACTTATAAAAGTAAAGTACCGGTAAGCACAACTTAAACGTAAAGCTAGAGCAAAACGGCTTTTTTAATATGCTTAATATTGGCTAAAAGCGCCGCTTTATCAACACAAGCCGCAGCCCATGCCACTCGTGCAGAACACGCTCCTGCTCCACTGCTTTCACATTCCACAAAGGTGGTTTCAGGTTCTGCCTTTAAAACGTCGCCCCAACCCGCAAAGCCTTGTGAATGAATATGTGCGTCTAAACAGCAATTTAAAAAAGCGGCTTTTGCCAAGGACCGCCATGGACGGGCCAAATATACGCTGTGCGGCGGACAATTTGAAGTAAAATGGCAGTTTATAAAAATAAACCCAATACCCTGTGCCGGCGTGCAAGGCGCAGCAACATAGCCGTTGACGGCGCTGTCTCGGTTATAAGAAAAAATTTCACAGGTGTCAAAAACCGCGTCTGCACCGCCAAAAATAAAGTCAACATCTCCGCTGATAAAACAGTTTTTATAATATTGGGCGGTTGCCTTGCGGGCTGTTAAATGCCGAGGGCCCAAAAAGCCGTTTTCCTCGCGTTCCTGTAACGGTAAGGGGGCGCAAAATAAGGTGTCTTGTCGGCCCAGAAGATGTACGTTTTCAAAGTAAGCGGTATCGGCATCTACATAGGCGGCAATGGCCTGCCCTACGATACGCCCGTCACCTGCGGTGTTGGAAATGGTCAAGTTTTTTACCGTGATATGCTCCCCGCCCAAAAAGATACTGTAGCTGCGAAAGGTGCCTTTTTTGCGTCCGTCACAGTGAGGCTGCTTGCCGCCATCGTTCCAAGTAAGAACCGTTTGGTCGGTGCCGGCACCGATGAGAATAAGGTTTTTCTTTTCACAAAAAATTTTTTCACAATATACGCCTGCGGCAATAAAAATAGTGGCGGTAGTGCCATAGGGCACGCTGTTAACCGCCTCGGTTATAGTCACAAAATCTCCGGTTTTGTCTTGTGCTACATATATTTCTAACATAATATAAAATTGCTCCTTAAATAATTTAAGCCTTTCCTATAAAGTAAAAGCCATTATGCGTTACACCCTAAACGGTAAAATATATTGTAACACGTTACAAGAAAACAAAACAACAAAGCTTGGCGTTAAAGCCACAAGACACCAAAAAACAGATAAAAAAACCCACAACAGGCTAACCTGTTGCGGGCAAAGCTTTAAGCTGTTTACGCGCAGCCAAAGCCAATCATAATACCGGTTAAAGCAATTACACTGGCGGCTATGGAGAGAGAATTGGTAAAGCCCGCCAAACCGCTGTCGGCGCCGCAGCGTACTGCAAAGGGTGTAGAGGCTACCGAGATAGGCGCAAAGGCAACAATAGAAAGTGCTTGCCGTACCTCTAAAGAGAAAGGCAGGCAGAAATATACAAAGCAGGCAAAGCCGGTTGCAAACAGCATTCGCAGCGCTACAATAGATACCGCTTTTTTAGTAGCGCCGCCTTTTACATCAATCCGAAACATCAAGCCAATCATCAGCATGGCAGCAAAGGTGTTTGCCTGTGCAATAGGCGCAATAAAATCAAAAGCAATTTGCGGCAGCTGTAAGCCCGTAAACGTAAAAATAAGCATAATGGTATAGGACATAAACGGCATAGAGGTTAAAAGCTTAAGCACAATGTCTTTTACGCCAATGCGCTGGCCGTTATTGCCTACAGCGGCGCAGGTGCTAGCGTAGGCTACGCCTGTACACATGATAGAATTTCCGGCGTCAAACATACAGGCGGTAACAACGCCTAAAGGACCAAAAAAGCTTTGTGCATAGGGAATAACAAAAGCACCGATATTATACCCCGATAAATTTAACATATAAAGTGCCTTGCTGCTGTTTTGTGCTTTGCGGGTAAGCAGCCAGCCCAACCCCAGCATAAACACATTGCAAAAAAAGCCGAATGCAATAATAACCAACATAGAAGTATCAATGCGAATGGTAGCAAAGTTTGCAATAATAGCGGCGGGTAAAGTAATATTTAAAACAATTTTAACCAGTATCTTGTAATCTTCCTCACCAAAAATGTGCGCTTTACGCAGTAAAACACCCAGTGCCATAATAAATAAAAAAGAGGCGGCCTTCCACAAAACGGTACTCATACAATACTCCTCAAAATAGTAGGTTTTAGCTATAACTTGTAAAGTATAGCACAGGCTTTTTAAAATTGGTATGCAGTTACAAGAGAAAAAAGAGATAATAAAAGAGAAAAGGAGGAAAATAAAAAATGAAAATAGCACTTATCGGTTACAGCGGCGCAGGAAAATCTACTTTAGCAAAAAGATTGGCAGAGATTTATAAAATACCCTTGTTATATTTGGATACCGTACAGTTTGAAAGCGACTGGCAAGAGCGGGAAAAAGCTCAGGCACAAAAGATAGTACGAAATTTTATGCAAGAAAATAAAAACTGGGTAATAGACGGAAATTATAAAAAATTTTATCAAGAAGAGCGTTTGCAGCAGGCACAGCAAATTGTGTTTTTTAACTTTCCCCGCCGCGTATGTGTGTGGCAAGCATTTATGCGATATTTGCAATATAAAAACAAAGTGCGTGAAAGCAGCGCAAACGGCTGCACGGAAAAATTTGATTTTGAATTTATCAGCTGGCTTTTATATGGCGGGCGCACAAAAAAGTACAAACAAAATTATGCAGCAATAAAAGCGGCTTATCCGCATAAAACGGTAGAGCTTAAAAACAGAAAACAAGTGCAGACTTTTTTGCGTCAAACGCTGGAGGCTAAGCGTGATTTTTGAAAGACTGCGTTTAAAATTTACATAACAAAAGCGGACAGCAACTGCACTTTGCCGTCCGCTTTTGTTATGTAGGCGCTTTAGCAGCCTTTTGGAGGGAAACCGACAGAGCCGCTACACCGTATAATGTGAGGGAACGGTGCAGGACAAAGCCGATAATGCAAGCACTATTCCTGTGGTTGTGGTGGAATACCGTCAAACCCTACCTGTAAGTCGGCATCTGTAGGGATATAATCTGACATTTGACCGTCGTGAAATTTTTCGTAGGCATACATATCAAAATAGCCTGTTCCGGTAAGGCCAAAAACAATGGTTTTTTCTTCCCCGGTCTCTTTGCAGCGCATGGCCTCATCAATGGCTACGCGAATTGCATGGCTGCTTTCGGGTGCAGGCAAAATGCCCTCTACACGGGCAAATTGCTCGGCAGCTTCAAAAACGCTGGTTTGTTCTACACTGCGTGCCTCCATAAGCCCCTCGTGGTAAAGCTGGCTTAATACAGGGCTCATGCCATGGTAGCGCAGGCCGCCCGCATGATTGGCGGAAGGGATAAATCCGCTGCCCAAGGTATACATCTTTGCAAGTGGACAAACCATGCCGGTGTCGCAAAAATCGTAGGCAAATTTACCACGGGTAAAGCTGGGACAGCTGGCAGGTTCTACAGCAATAAATTTATATGTTGCCTCGCCGCGCAGCTGCTGGCCCATAAAGGGAGAAATCAATCCCCCCAGATTAGAGCCGCCTCCGGCACAGCCGATGATAATATCCGGTTTTACGCCATACTTATCCAAAGCAGCTTTGGTTTCCAGCCCGATAATAGATTGATGCAGCAGTACCTGATTAAGCACGCTGCCCAGCACATAGCGGTAGCCCTCGGCAGAGGTTGCCGCCTCTACGGCTTCGCTTATGGCACAGCCTAAGCTGCCTGTAGTACCCGGGTGCTCTTGTAAAATTTTGCGACCCACAGCTGTTGTTTGGCTTGGGCTGGGTGTTACATTTGCGCCGTAGGTGCGCATAACCTCTCGACGAAAAGGCTTTTGTTCATAAGAGCATTTTACCATATACACCTTGCAGTCAAGGCCCAGATAGGAGCATGCCATGCTTAGGGCAGTACCCCACTGCCCGGCTCCGGTTTCGGTGGTAACGCCTTTAAGTCCCTGTTTTTTTGCATAATAAGCCTGTGCAATGGCACTGTTTAGCTTGTGGCTGCCACTGGTGTTGTTGTCCTCAAATTTATAATAAATTTTGGCGGGAGTACCCAGTTTTTCCTCCAGGCAATAGGCTCGCACCAAGGGTGAGGGACGGTACATTTTATAAAAATCGGAAATTTCTTTTGGAATATCGATATAGGCGGTGGTGTTATCCAGCTCTTGCTCAATCAGCTCATCGCAAAACACAGGGCGCAAATCATCATAGCCCATAGGCTGTAGAGTACCGGGGTTTAACAGAGGGGCAGGCTTGTTTTTCATGTCTGCACGCACGTTATACCACTGTTTGGGCATCTCCTCTTCTGTAAGATAAATTTTGTACGGAATTTTGTTTTCGCTTGTGCTCATAATAACAGCTCCTTTCTTGTACGGGAAAAAGAGCATAAAAAAACGCCCTCGTCCCCTTGCAATTTCTGCTGGGACAAGAGCGATAAACTCCTGCGGTGCCACCCGGCTTGACGCAATAAAAGCGTCCCCTTGTGCGTACAAACATACGCCGGCCTTTGTTAACGAAGCGCCCTTACTCCGGCTTGCATACTGTATGGTTCTGCTTGCCCTCGAAAGCCCATTCTACTTTACCCTGCGTACCGCATTGCACCAAACTGCGGCTCTCTGCAACGGAGGAAAAAAGTGTACTTACTCTTTCTCATCGGTTTCTTGCAGTTTAGCACAGTAGAGAGATGATGTCAACTGTTAAATAAAAATTTAATCTGTAAAAAGTTTTTCCCAAAAGGAAATTGTAAAAATAGGTGGCGTTGCAGAAAATTTTCTATTATAATAAAAATGTTTTTACAGTGTTCATGCCTAGTTTACAAAACTTGCGTATACTAATAAAAAAGGTGCGAAAGTGCCTGGTTTATGCAAATTTTAAGTGGAGAAAAATTATGTTTGGATATATTGTAGCCAACACCGATAAGCTTACGCCACAGCAAAAGGAACTGTACAAAGCTTGTTATTGCGGGCTGTGTAAAACCATAGGCAAAAGGCATGGCAATTTTAGCCGTCTTACACTAACCTATGATATGGCATTTTTAATTTTAATTTTGTCAGACGTATATGATATTCCTTTGGAGCCGGAGGACGGACGGTGTATCATACACCCCACAAAGGCTTTGGCTTACGCGGCTAATGATATTACGGCATATGCTGCCGATATGAATGTGGCACTGGCATATTATAAGTGCTTAGACGATTGGAACGACGAAAAAAATATAGTAAAATTAAGCGAGGCAAAGCTAATGGCGCAGGCAAATAAGCGCATTAGCCAGCAGTATCCGCGGCAATGCTTAAATATTGCCTCCTGCATTTACGAGCTTGCCAATATAGAAAAAGCCGGTATTACCAATCCGGATATTCCCGCAAAATGTTTTGGGCGTCTTATGGGAGAGCTTTTTGTATGGAAAGAGGACGAATACGCACAAATTTTACGCACATTAGGCGACAGACTGGGTAGATTTATTTATATGATGGACGCCGTAATGGATTTGCGGGAGGACATTCAAAAAGAGCGATACAATCCGTTGGTATCCCTTACGGATGTGGATTATAAAATTTTGTTGAGTGTTATCATGGCAGAATGTGTAGATGCTTACCATAAGCTGCCCATAACAAAAAATGGCGAAATGCTGGAAAACATACTATATTGCGGTGTGTGGAGTAAATTTGAAGCCGCACAAGAGGAAAAGGGGAAAAAGAACAAATGACGGCAGATCCATATCAAACCTTGGGGGTTTCGCGTGGGGCAACAGAGGAGGAAATTACGCGTGCATACCGTAAGCTGGCAAAAAAATATCATCCCGATTTAAACCCAAATGACCCCAATGCGGCAAAAAAAATGAGCGAGATAAACGAGGCCTATGATTTGATACGAAACGGCAAAACAACAAACAGTCAAAATGGCGGATACGGCAGTGGTGCAAACCCCTATGGCGGGTACCGAACCTATACGGGCAACACCTACAGAGGCAGCTATTCTGATTTTGGCGGCTTTGGCGGCTTTGGTGGGTTTGGGGATTTTGGCGGTTACAGTCAAAGCCAAGACAGTCAAGCCTCAGGACAAGACAGCTATATCAATGCGGCCAGAATTTATATAAATAACCAACAGTTTGCCGAGGCATTAAATGCGCTTTCGAACTGTACCCAGCGTACAGCACAGTGGTATTACTACGGCGCCATTGCCCACTATGGCATGGGCAACAGTACAACAGCTATCCAGTATGCGCAGCGTGCCAACAGCATGGAGCCCAATAACCAACAGTACGCCACTTTGCTTTATAATTTACAAAATGGCGGCCGTATGTATCAAGAGCGCAGCTCTCACTATGGCTCACCGCTTGGCGCCATGAACAGTATTTGTATGACAATGTGCCTAATGCGTTTTTGCTGTGGCTGTTAAAGGAGAGAGACAATGGAAAAATTTAAACAAAAAATGATGCATTTTATGGTAGGCCGCTACGGTATAGATAAGCTGTATTATGGGTTGTTAGGCGTTTATTTGGTGCTTATTTTAGTGGCTTCGGCCATGGGCGCTGCATGGATAAATTTTTTGGCGTTGGCTGTTGTGATATTTGGATTTTACCGTGTGTTTTCTCGTAACTATGCAAAACGGCGGGCGGAAAACGACGCCTTTTTAAGGCTGTGGAATCCTATTTGGTCATGGTGTAAATTGACCAAAAACCGTGTGAGAGATTGTCGTACAAAGGTGTATCACACCTGTCCCCATTGCGGCGTAAATTTGCGGTTTCCCCGAAAAAAAGGCAAACATAATGTGGATTGTCCCCGCTGTGGCAAAAGCTTTGAAATGAAGGTTTGGTTTTAACCACACTCTGTTTTTATAACGCACAACAAAAGCCGACGATATGCTTGAAAAAGTATTCGTCGGCTTTTTTACAAAGGTATAAAAAATATAAAAGGCGTGTTATACTGTAATAAAACGATATTCAAACATTGCGATAAAAAGGGAGATAAAGGAATGACTTTAACATTTTTAGGCGCCGCTCACGAAGTTACCGGCAGCTGCACCCTTTTGGAGGCTTGCGGCAAAAACATTTTGATTGATTGTGGACTGGAGCAGGGCCCAGATGAGTACGAAAACGTTGAACTGCCTTTGGCACCGGCGAATATTGACTGTGTGCTGCTTACTCACGCACATATTGACCATTCGGGGAAATTGCCGCTTTTGTACGCACAAGGTTTTAGAGGCAGCATTTATGCCACAGCCGCTACCGCAGATTTGTGCGATATTATGCTGCGAGATTCGGCGCATATACAAGAGTTTGAGGCGGAGTGGCGCAATCGGAAAGCGCAGCGCGCCGGTAAAGAAATGTATGTGCCGCTATACACCATGAATGACGCAATGGGAGCCATCAAACAGCTTGTTCCCTGTGATTACGAAAAAGAGACCCAAGTTTTTGATGGGATAAAGATACGATTTGTAGATGCCGGGCATTTATTGGGCTCTGCCAGCATTGAAATATGGGTTACAGAAAATGCTCGGCAGGAAAAGCTTGTTTTTTCGGGAGATATCGGCAACACAAATCAACCGATTATTAAAAATCCCACCTACATGAAACAGGCAGACTATGTGATTATGGAGTCCACCTACGGAGACAGAAGCCACGGGCCGCGTCCGGATTATTTAAATGAATTGACAGAGATTTTGCAGACAACTTTTGACAGAGGCGGAAACGTGGTGATTCCTGCTTTTGCAGTGGGGCGTACTCAAGAAATGTTGTATTTTTTGCGGCAGATAAAAGAGGAAAAACGCGTAAAAGGGCACGGAAATTTTTCGGTGTATGTGGATAGCCCGTTAGCGGCAGAAGCCACCCAGATATTTAATGAAAATACCGGAAGATGCTTTGATGCCGATACATTAGCTTTAGTAAAAAAAGGAGTAAATCCTCTTTACTTTAGCGGGTTAAAAATAAGTGTTACTTCGGACGATTCGCGACTGATTAACTTTGAAAAAGAGCCAAAGGTGATTATTTCTGCAAGCGGTATGTGTGATGCGGGACGCATTAAGCATCACTTAAAGCATAACCTGTGGAGACCGGAATGTACGGTGTTATTTGTGGGCTATCAAGCGGTGGGAACCCTCGGCCGCAGCTTAATAGAGGGCAGCAAAGAAGTTAAGATTTTTGGCGAAAGCATAGAAGTACAAGCAAAAATAAAACAGCTGGCAGGCGTTAGCGGTCATGCGGACAATGAGGGCTTGATGAAGTGGGCAGCTGCTTTTGGCGATACACCAAAAGGGTTTTTTGTAATACACGGCAATACGGCTTCGTGCGAAACCATGGCGCAAAGAATACAGACAGAGCTGCACAAAAATGCAACTGCGCCATATAGTGGAGATAGCTGGAACTTAAGCAAAGAAAAACAAATTGCCCAAGGCAGCCGTAAAAAAGTTGAAAAAGCGGCGACAGAGGAAAAAAGAAGTATACCGGCAGCTTTTGCACGTTTGCTTGCGTCCGGTAAACGGCTAACGGCAGTTATACAGCAAAACAGCGGCGGCACAAACAAAGATTTAGCCAAATTTACCAGCCAGATAGAGGCATTGTGCGATAAATGGCAGAGATAAAATTTTAGGAGCAAATACACATGATAAACCCTACACTTTTGTTAAAAGCAAAATTGGCTAAGGATAAATTCTTAGCAAATCACCCCAAGGTAATGCCTTTTTTTAAAACGGTACAAGACACCTGTATCGCAGAGGGAACAATAGTTGCCATTACCGTAAAAACACCTGACGGGCGCATACTGGAATCTAATATTAAACTCCTGGCGGAGGATATTGCGCTATACAACGATATGATGGCAGTAGTTGACAGCGGTACACCGGGCAATAAATAACAGAATAAAAAAGAACCGCACCTTGAGTAAGCTTTATTACACAAGGTGCGGTTTTTAAATTGTAAAACTAAAAAATAATATAAAACGCTTTGTTATTGTAAAACAATGAGTTTTTAGCCAATAATTCTTTGTATAGCAGGCCACGCAATACCCTATTTATAGTTTACTGCATACCAGTTTCCCCTATTTTTATTAGCGTTACACACCTAAAACACAAAACCTTAGCAGATCAACAAAAGAATGTACTCCTATAGCTGAAATAAGATTAACCTTTCTTTGCATAATGGCAAATGGCAAACCAAACAGCAGGGATAACATAATAAAGCTTCCAATATTAAAGCTTTGCAAATTAAAGTGTATTAATACATGCGGAACTATCATTATTATATAACATAATATATTTTGCATGCGTGAAAGCGGTTTATCTTTTGTAACGATAATACAAAGTGCAAAGAAAAATAGTCGAAAGAAAATTTCTTCAAAAACACCTGCTCTTAAGGCGTCAATAAACCACTGTATATTAAATGATGGGTTAATGGCCATAGCAGACAAGGCAAACAGTATATTGATAAAGCCCAATACACCACCTACTACAAAAGTAAGGATTAGTGTTATAACCGGCCAGCTTTTTTTGCCATTATTAAATATGTAAATTTTGTTGCTACTCTTTTTAAATACACAAACAGAGGCAATGTAGGGCAAAATTACGGATATTCCCATTATAACGCTTGAGGGAATACATATTATGCCAAATACAAATCCCAAGAATACAGCTTTTTTATCAGCGTTTTTATATTTAGCAATTATACAGATAGCTACAATATTTATGATAACAAACCATATGGCAGTCGACTGAAAAACTGATATTATCACCCATAAAGAAACAAATGAAGCCAAAAGAATTGACAAACGCACAGTATTATTTTTCATAAATATTTCCCTTTAATAATTTTTTGCAACTATACAAATTACGGTTTCAAAACATAATGTTTTTCAACAGAAAAGCATTTATTGATGACATAGATTGGTTTTCCACAGCTTTAGCCCCATAGGTTACTCCTATCAGGTGCTTTATTTGCGTAACCCTGCTAATATAATGCTCAAGTAAAAAGTGGACACAAACAACTTTTCTTACAGTGTAAAGTGTTGATGTTTTATCCTATTTTAATGCATTTTATATTTTATCAAGCTATATCTATACTAATTAAGAACAGAGCCTATAAAAATAAAATACAAAAAAAGCAGCAAAATAACTTTTTAAAATAAAAACAGCTGTATCAGGCAATCCAACGAAAAAAACGGATTTAAAGCGGATTCGTCTAAAAAAGCATCTAAGTTATCTGTGCAATATTCCACTTGTTTGCTGTAAAGCTTTGTGGCAAAAACCAAGGGAGAAACCGGCGCAGCCGCTTCTTTACAGGTGGTAAAGTGTGCGTTAAATAAAGCAATGGTTACAGTGCTGATACAGGCAAATTTTATGCGGGCAAGCACTTCACCGTCAAAAGCGGCTTTTAAAAAATAGCGATAGATAAAATAAACAAGTAAATGCTCGTAAAAATAAGCTGCGGGTACAGAAAAAAGCGAGGCGGTACCTCGCCCCAAAAGCTTTGGCAAATTTGTGGTAATTTCTTGCAGATAAGTAGGCCACGTTTCGTCAATGGGCTCTTGTGCTGCCAATAATGCCAGTAAACTGTCCCACCATGCTTGCTGCGTTGTGGGCGTTACAGCTGCAAGCTGATTTTGCAACTGTTTCTTTAAAAAATCAGCAGAACGGTAGTAATTTAAAATTGTCTCAAAATTTGTGCCATCGGTAAAGATTTGCTGTTGCAGCTCCTCAGCAAAGCATAGCAAAAGCACCATGCGCTGCGGCAGGGAAAAGGTGCGGTTTTGTGCCAAGGCAAAAGCAACCGTGCGTGCCTCATGCAATACCGAAAACAACTTATCATCGGGATTTGGCTGATTTTCAGGGGCGTGGGCGCTCCAACTTTCAAAGGTAAGCGGGGTACTTTCGGCAAAAAGCAAACGGCAAGCTTGCTCACAGCAAAGCCCCAGCCCACATTCGGTTAGACCGTCAAACCATTCAAAAAAGCGCGGGTGCTTATCGCAAATTTCGCACAGATTGTGTGCGCCTAAATTTAAAATAATGTCGCATAGGTTACGGCTATTTAAAAAAGGACAGCGCTCCCCTTTTAAAATAAAATGCGGCTGCGGCTGCAACGCAATGTTTTGGCTTAAGCGTTTTCCAAAATCGCCGCGTGTGTTACCATATGCGGCAGCTGTTTTTTCGTCAATATCAATTTCCCAGCCAATACAGCAGTTATCGCTGCAGGCAGAACCGATACACTGAAATTTTTTATAAAAAGCAGGTGCGTAAAAATTCGTGATAGTCACCTCAAAGCCGGCAAAAGCCTATTTGTTAAAGCTCTCGTTTAAATCGTTTAAATAAACCCAACGGTCCATTTTCTCGCTTAACTGTGCGGTAAGCGTTTCTTTTTCGGCGGTAAGCTGTTGTAGCTGTGCAAAGTTACTGGCGGCTTTCGTCATTTGTATATCTACGGTTTCGATAGCTGCCTCTAGCGCGGAAATGTCCGCATCAATGGTATCAAATTCTCGCTGTTCTTTAAACGAAAATTTTGTTTTTTCACCGCCGGTGCGCGCTGCGGTCTGTTTAGAGCTTTCGGCTTTGGCGGCGGGTGCAGGTGTTTTAGCCTCCTGCTGTATCAACCAGTCGGTATATCCGCCCATGTAGCTTTGAATGGTACCGTTTTCAAAAGAGAAAATGCGGTTTGCAATTTTATCCAAAAAATAGCGGTCGTGGCTTACCATAATAACGGCACCTGCAAAGGTAGACAGATAGTCCTCCAATATGGTTAGCGTTTCAATGTCCAAATCGTTGGTGGGCTCATCTAATATCAGTACGTTGGGTGCGCCCATTAAAATTTTAAGCAAAAACAGTCTGCGGCGCTCCCCACCCGATAAGCGGCTGATGGTGGTATATTGCAAGTCTCCGTCAAATAAAAATTTTTCCAGTAATTGTGAGGCGGTTAAAATGCCGTCAGGTGTTTCAATGGCGTTAGATTCTTCTTTTACATAATCAATGGGTCTTTGGGCAGGGTTCATATCCTCGCACTGTTGTGCAAAATAACCGATTTTTACCGTTTCGCCAATATCCACTGTGCCGCTGTCCGGCTGTAGCTGGCCCATAATCAATTTGAGCAAGGTAGATTTACCAATGCCATTGCGGCCAATAATACCGATACGGTCACTGCGCAAAAGCAAGTAAGAAAAATCTTCAATCAGTGGTTTGCCGTCAAAGCCTTTGTAAATATGCGCAAGCTCTATAATTTTACGGCCCAATCGGCTGGACATGGAAGACAATTCTACACTTTGCTTGGTAAGGTCTACTTTTTCGCTTTGCAGTTGTTTTAATCGGTCAATACGGTATTGGCTTTTTGTGCCACGGGCACAGGGACCCTGCAAAATCCACTCTACCTCTCGGCGCACCAGGCTTTGGCGTTTGCGCTCATTGGCGGCGGCCATTTCCTCGCGCTGTGCTTTTTGCTGTAAAAACTTGGTATAGTTACAGCTGTAGCTGTAAAGCTTACCGTTGCAAAGCTCTAAAATGCGGTTTGTAACACGGTCTAAAAAATAGCGGTCATGCGTTACCATCAGTACCGCGCCTTTGTAGGCAGCTAAATAGCTTTCCAGCCACGTTACCATGTCGCTGTCCAAATGGTTGGTGGGCTCGTCTAAAATCAGCAGGTCTACATCGCGCACCAAAGCGGCCGCCAACGCCACACGCTTTTGCTGACCGCCCGATAAGGTACTGATTTTTATATCGTGGTTTGTAAGTTCCAGTTTGTTTAAAATACTTTTGCACTCATATTCTTTCGCTTCGCCTGAAACCCCCAGTAAAACTTGTTGCAAAATGGTGTTGTCTTGCCCAAAATCAGGGTTTTGGGGCAAATAGCCAATGCGCAGGCCGCCTGCTTTCATGAGAGAGCCGTTGTCCAAAGGCTCCTCCCCTGCCAAAATGCGCAAAAACGTTGTTTTGCCTGTACCGTTTACGCCAACAATACCTATCTTATCGCCACTTTCAATGCTGAAAGCAGTCTCGTCCAGCAATTTACGCTGGGTGTAAGCTTTACATAATTTATCGCCTGTTAATAGTACCAATTTCTTCCCTCGTATTCTTTACAGTAAGTTTCTTTTATCCTTATTATACACAACAAAGCCAAAAACACCAAACTCTACGAAGCGTTTATTGTGCTTTGTTTTTTTGTGTAGTATCCTTAGGCTATGGGGGGGATAAATATGGATTACACAAAAGTGGGTAATTTGATTTTAAAGTTGCGCACAGAAAAAGGCATGACACAAAAACAGTTGGCAGAACAGCTGCACATCAGTGATAAAACTGTTTCAAAATGGGAACGCGGCGTGGGCTTGCCCGATGTATCGCTGCTGACGGCTTTATCTGCTTTGCTGGAAGTAGATATGGAAAAGATTTTACAGGGCGATTTGGCCCCCAACGATTTGGACGGAGGCAATATGAGACGATTAAAATTTTATACCTGTCCCTGCTGTGGCAATGTGATAACGGCAACGGGAGAGACGGAACTATCTTGCTGCGGACGTAAACTGGCAGCTTTACAGGCACAAAGCCCAGATGAAAAGCACAGCCTGACAGTGGAACAGGTAGAAGATGATTATTATATTACTTTTACTCATGTTATGACAAAAGCACATTTTATTTCTTTTGTGGCACATATAGTAAGTGACAGAGTTTTGCTGATAAAGCTATACCCCGAGCAAAACCCAGAGGTGCGTTTTCCAAAGCGGCAAAAGGGTAAAATTTACTATTACTGTAGTCAAGACGGACTTTATGTTTATACACCAGAGCAGAAAAAATAATACAAAATGGCTTGCAGAAACGCGCTGCAAGCCATTTTGTTTTTATAAAAACATATTATAAACCCAACAGGGCTTTGGCAATAGAAAAATAAACAAATAAAGAAATTGCATCTACAATGGTGGTAATAAAAGGCGCGCTCATAACTGCGGGGTCAAAGCCCATTTTTTTAGACAGCATAGGCAAAGTACAGCCCACCATTTTTGCAACCAATACCGTAACCAGCAAGGTACCGCTTACCACCAAGGCAACCAAAGTACCCACACGGTCAAACAACATCAATTTAAAAAAGGTTGCCGCAGAAAGGGTTACACCGCACAGCAAAGCTGTGCGTATTTCTTTCCAGATAACCTTGTACCAATCCGCAAACTCTACTTCTCCAAGAGATAAGCCGCGAATAATGGTAACAGAAGCTTGGCTGCCGGAGTTTCCGCCGGTGTCCATTAACATAGGAATATAGGCAACAAGGGCTACCTGTGCAGCTAAGGCGGTTTCAAAAGAGCTGATAATCAATCCGGTAAAGGTTGCCGAAATCATCAAAAGCAACAGCCATGGAATACGGGCTTTCCACAGCTCTACAGGGGAAAGCTTTAAATACTGCTTGTCCGTAGGGACAATAGCATTCATTTTTTCAATATCTTCGGTAAACTCCTCTTGCATAACGTCAATGGCGTCATCAACGGTAATAATGCCAACCAGACGATTTTCACTGTCTACAACAGGCAGAGCAATAAAGGCGTATTTATCAAATAGTTGCGCAACCAGCTCTTGGTCATCAGAGGTTGTAACAGAAATAATATTTTCTACCATAATGTCGCCAACCAAGTCTTCGTATTGTGCCAGCAGCAAATCTTTTACGGAAACAAGCCCAAGTAATTTACGGTCACGGTCAGTTACATAACAGGTATAAATTGTCTCTTTGTCTACACCTGTTTGGCGAATGCGTGAAAACGCCTGTTCTACCGACATGGTTTTTTTTAAGCTTACATATTCGGTTGTCATCATGCTGCCGGCGCTGTTTTCGGGATAGTTTAGCAGCTGATTGATAATTTTACGCGTATCGGCGTTTACGTTTTGCAACATGCGCTTTACCACGTTTGCAGGCATTTCTTCAATAATAT
>JAQUTM010000153.1 GCA_028694405.1 Oscillospiraceae bacterium | reverse complement strand
ATAGCCCAGTGTTTCGGGGGTGTAGATTACAGTTTGCAGGCCGCGCTGCTGCATTTTTTGGCGCAGACGGGAAATTTCGGCAGCGGCGGCAAACGAGGTTGCGTGGTCTAGCCTGCAATAATGAGGCGCGCCGCCCCACATATCAACATTTTTTAAGCCGCAGCGCGCCATAGAATCCAGATAAAAATCAAAGGTGTGCTGTACATATTGCACGCTCATAACAGCCACATCTTGCATGGTAATACGAGACATAACAGGTACCTCCGTTTTTTCGTTTAAAGTATTTATGCCGGGAAGCGGTGGTTAAAGGTTTTCAAAAACCACGTTGCCGCCAACAAGGGTTAGACACACCTTTGCGTCGCGGGCATTTGCAGCAGGGGTTTTAAACAGGTTGGTATCCAGTACGGCAATGTCGGCAAGCTTGCCGCACTCTAAGGTGCCAAGGCAATTTTCACTGTATAAATTATAGGCGCCGCCATATGTCCAAGCGGTAAGCAGCTCTTTTACGGTAAGCATATTTTGGACGTTAAAGGGCTCTCCGCCCTCGGGGAAAAAGCCGCCTACCGCGTGGTAGACAGACTGAGGTATGTCGTCAATCAGCAGGGGAAGGTCTGTGCCGCAGCTGAGCAGTACACCGCTGTCGGCCATTTTGCGGCGGTTCCAGTAATAGGCGCCGCGCTCGGCACCGATTTTTTCCTCAATCATGGCAAGCTTTTCTGCGCGGTTGGCAATAGATTGTATTTGCGGATAAACCTCGGCAATTACACCCAGTTTGCCCATGCGCTCTAAGTCGGCAGGGTGGCTGAATTCCAAATCGGTTATGCTGTGGCGGTTTAGCAGGCGGCCGTTTTCGTCCCGCTTACAGGTTTCGTAAATATCTACCACCTTGCCAATGGCACCGTCGCCCTGTGCGTGCAGTGAAAACCGAAAGTCTTCGGCGTCTACGGCGCGGGTTTCGGCGGCGATGAGGTCCCAGTCAATTTGCTGGGCGCAGGTGGTGTGCGGTGCACAGGTGTATGGCTGTTTTAAGTCGCCGCACATCTGGCTGATAGAGCCGTCTGTCATGCGGTTATAGCCGGAAAAACGAACGTAGTCGCCTGTAAAGCGCTGACGCATGGCACGGCCAAAGGCAAGGTTTGCGTTTTGGCTTACAGGCTGGCTCATAAAGTTTACGCGCAAAGTAAGCTTGCCGTCGGCTTCCAGCTGTTGCAGTATGTCGGTAAAGCCGTAAAAGTCGTCAAAGCCCATTTCCTTTACGCCGGTGACACCGCGGCTGTTCATCATTTGCATATAGCTTTCAAATAGGGGCAGAATATACGCTTTATCTTGCAGCATTTCCGCCAAAAGCCGCCAAACCGCCTCTGCGTAGCAGCAGGAGGGGTCAAAACCGTATTTTTTTATGGCGGCGGTATTCATCAAGCAGGTTTCGCCGCCCTGGGCAAGCAGTACGGCGGGGCGTGTGCCAAAGGCTTCGTCTAAGGCGGCGGTATCGGCACAGCAAAGGGCGGGATTGCAGCCGTGGCCCAGTACGCTTTTTTGGGCGGGCAGGGTGGCGGCGTAGCCCTTTGCAAGGGAGATTATCTCGTTTTGGCTTTTGGCACAGGAGAGGTCAACTCCGATAAAGCCCAGTGCGTAGCCGGTAAAAAAGCAATGTACGTCTGAAAAACCGGGACAAATCAGACGCTCGCCCAGCTCATACACCTTTGTGCGGCTGTCTATCAGCGCAGCACCGGGTTCTCCTTTGCCAATTTGCAGCAGCTTGCCGTCCTGTACGGCAACATAGCCGCTAAATACATCTGCGCCTGTGGCGGTAAAAATGTACTTGGATTTTAATAAAATTTGTGCAGGTTGGGACATGGTTTCATCACTCCTATAATGATAAAGACCTCACCTCGATAAAGAGGGAGGTCAATTTTAATGTTTGTGGTTATGGGCTTTTGCACAAATCCCGCACAGAGGCTTTGGTGGCCCTGTACGGGATTTTGCGTGGAAATTACAACATAAGAAGCGGTAAAATCGGTATGCTATTGGTTTCCGGCAGGCTGCTGCACAGGCACCCTGCCGGAATTTGGCTTTACTATAGCACAGTTTTTTTGCCACTTCAACGGCAAAACAGCAAGTTTAGAGAAAGCTCTATTTTTACGCTTATTTATCTGAAAAAAACACCGAAAAGCGGTTTGCGGCGCTTTTTGCCGCTAGACCTGTTTTTGAAAAAGACAGCAGTTTATTTAGTGAAAAAAGCAAAAAGTGGTATAAAATTGATGACATACAAAACCAGTGTGGCATAACCTTGTTTTTGAAAAGGAAAAAGCATGGTTTTTGTGATTTGCGGACAGGGTGGTTTACAAGCGGCATAAAAAAGAAACCTCTTTTTGCAAAAGCTTACGGAAAACGGGTTTGTTTTTCAGCTAGAATTGCGATTGCAGTAACAGCGTACACAGCGTATACTAAAAATACAAAGTGGTTTTAAAAATAACCGTACTTGTTTAATATTTTGTAAAACACCATAAGACGTATTACACTTACGGCACAAAAAGAAAAAAGGAGATAACACCATGAGAGCAGCAGCCATAGGAGATAACTGCATTGATATGTATGTGTATATCGACAAACAAAAGGTAAACCGCAAGTACCCCACAGGCAATGCGGTTGACACCGGCGTTAACCTACATAAGCTTGGGGTGCCCACCGCCATTATAAGCACCACCGGCAGCGACGAGGACGGCAAGTGGATGATTGACACCCTTACCCGCATTGGCTTAGATGTGAGCCACCTAAAGGTAGGGCAAGGCGCTACGGCTATTACTTATATGGACATGAACGGCAACGACCGCGTACACGGAGACTATGTGGAGGGTGTACTGGAAAACATTGTGTTTGACGAGAGCGACATTGCCTTTGCCGCAAGCCATGATTTGGTACACACTGCCCTTTGGGGCAAGGCGGAAAGCGTGCTGCCTGCCATAAAGGCACAAAAAAATGCGCCGCTTATCAGCTTTGACTACGCCGACCGCTTAGACCACCCGCTGGTAGAGAGCACGCTGCCCTATGTGGACTACGGATTTTACTCGTACCACAAAAAGCGCGACAGCTTTATTGAGGCGTTTTTGCAAGACAAGGTAGCCCGCGGCATGCAGGTGGCTGTTGCCACTTTTGGCGAGGACGGCAGCTTGGCGTGGGACGGCAAACAGTTTTGGCAGTTTGGCATTTTTAAAGCGCCCCGCGTTGTAAATACAGTAGGCGCAGGCGACAGCTTTATTGCCGGCTTTTTATACGGTGTACTAAACGGCATGCCTATCAAAGACTGTCTAAAAGAGGGCGCAAAAATTGCCGCGGAGGTGGTACAGGTTTTTGAGCCGTGGACAGACGCATAAACCTTGCAGATATAGCAGCTATGCTGAAATAAAAATATAAAATTACAGGAGGACACCAACTATGAAATTAGGTATGTTTACATCGGGCTATCAGCGCAATCCGCTGGAGCACTGCTTTGCGGACGCCAAGGAGTATGGGTATGATTTTATCGAGCTTTGGGGCGGCCGTCCCCATGCCTTTGCGCCGGATTTGAAGGCGGGAGACATAAATGAGGTACGCCGTTTAATTGAAAAATATCAGATGCCTGTACTGGGCTATACCCCTGAGCACAACGCCTACCCCTACAACTACATGATAGGCAGCGAGGCACAGCGCGAGGACGCCATAAATTACTTAAAGCTGTGCTTGGACATGGCAAAGGAAATGGGTGCCGAGTATATGTTAACCAGCCCTGCAAACGGCGGCTATTTGGCAACCTATGACCAGCTGTGGACGCGTCTTGAAAAAAACATACGGGAGCTTGGCGAGCACGCCGCAAAGCTTGGCATAAAGCTGACGGTTGAGGCGCTTACCCCCTATGAATCTAACTTTTTTACCCGCGCCAATGACCTTGTAGAGCTGTTTCGCCGCATAGATAATCCCTATGTAGTTGGCATGTGTGACGTGGTGCCGCCGTTTGTACAGCACGAGAGCATTATGGCGTACTTTGATAAGCTTGGCGACAAGATGGATCATCTGCACATTATTGACGGCGAGCAGGGCACCGACAGCCACATTATGCCGGGCGAGGGCGCTATGCCGCTAAAGGAAATGCTTTATGAGATGAAGCGCATTGGCTACAGCCGAACCGCTACCCTAGAGCTGGTTACAGGCTACATTAACGAGCCGCGCATGTACGCCAAACGCGCCATTGACAATGTACGCGGTATGATGGCGGAGATTGGCTTTTAACAAAGCAGCCAAAACGGAAAAGAGAGGACCTGAAGCCCATGTTTATTGACATTCATGTACACCCCGCATTTTTTGAGCCCATCAATACCGACACGGCACGGGAGAAAATGCGCCATGAGGTGTTGAATATCCACAAAAACGGAACGGCACCCATTGAGCACATCTTTAACCAAATGCGCTGTGCAAAGCTGGATAAATTATGTCTGCTGCCGCAGGATTACACAACTTCCACAGGATATGCTGTTGTGGAAAACGAGGAAATCAGCAAATTAGTAAGTATGGCACCGGATAAGTTTATCGGCTTTGCGGCGGTAGACCCATTGGCACCAAATGCCTGTGAAAAGCTGGAGTATGCCTTTACCCATTTGCACTTAAAGGGGCTAAAGCTGCACCCCGGCCGCCAGCATTTTTACCCCGCAGATGAGCGCTTAGAGCCTGTTTATGCCATTTGTGAACGGTACGACAAGCCCATTATTTTTCATGCGGGGCTTTCGTGGGAGCCGGACACGCTAACCGAATATTGCCGCCCAACCGCCTTTGAGGCAGTGGCACAAAAGCACCCGCATTTGCGCATATGCCTTGCCCATTTTGGCTGGCCGTGGGTACGGGAGACGGCAATGCTTATGGTAAAGTATGCCAACGTTTATGCCGACACGGGCGCGCTCTATTTTGACAATGCCTTTGAATTTTTTGAGCAGACCTTTACAAAAGACATACCTGCCACTTGGATTGACCGCAGTTTGCGGCATCAGGTTATGTTTGGCTCTAACAACCCGCGGTTTGAGCAAATTCGTATGGCACAGGCCATTGAAAAGCTGGGCTTTAGAGACAGCACTCTAGAGCTTATCCGCGGCAAAAATGCCATTGAATTTTTGGGCGGACTGGAATAAGGAGGCAGATATGTTTGTAAAACCGATTACCCTATTGACCAAAACCTATAACGAAATGCTTGTAATTACCCCGCAGGTAGAGCAGATTGTGGCACAAAGCGGCGTACAAAACGGCATGGTTACGGTTATAACCAAGCACACCACCACAGGCATAACGGTAAACGAGGCACTGGAGTGCC
>JAQUTM010000152.1 GCA_028694405.1 Oscillospiraceae bacterium | reverse complement strand
TTGCCCATTACGGCTTATCAGGCGGTTGGAAAAGACCCCGAGCCGCTAAAACCCGAACCCCCGGTAGCTGTTTCGGTACAAGATGCTGCCCCTGCCGAGGGACAGGAAGTCTCTACAGATAAACTGTTAACCGGCGAGGTTGTGGCAGACAGCTACCAATGGTACGTTTGTTACGAAAACAGATGGCAGATTATTACAGATGCTACCCAGCAAAGTATGCCGGTAGCAAAAGAAGATTTTGAAAACGAAGCGTATGATTTTCGCTGTCGCTTTGTGCAGGGCGAAACGGTTTACTGTACAGACAGCGCAAAAGGCATTGCGTATGAGCAGCCGCAACAAGAGACGGTTCCTCCTATACCCGAGGATTTTGTTCCCACCAACGAGCAAAGCTTTACCAAGCTGGAAATGACAAATGAGGACGAGTTTGCAGGGTACTACTTTGAAATGACTTTTGCCGAGGGCGAGTGGGTAAAAGAAATTGAAGTGGCAGGTTTAGATGATGAACTGGCAGAGGCCGATGAGTTTGGAACACTGACAATAACAGATTGTGACGGCGGCGTTTTGTACGATACCGCCAATACGTTTGCCTTGCATGTTGTAGATAATGAGGCAGCGCAGGCAAGCCAGATAGGCTTTGAACTAACAAACGTAAAAGTAGATAAAAGTGCAGGAGAAGCTTTGCTGACGGTAAAACGTACCGGTGGTACGCAAAATGTGCTGTCGGTAGATTACACAACGGCAGACGGTACCGCTGTGGCAGGCACCGACTACGAAGCTACCAGCGGAACCCTAATGTTTTATGCCGATATAACAGAAATGTACATATTGGTACCGCTGATAAATGACGGCATAGAAACCGACAGCTTAAAAGATTTTACCATAACATTGAGCAACGTAAAGGGTGATGGCGAGGGCACTACCGTTTTAGAGCCCGGCGCTGCAACGGTGCTGCTTTATAATACCAATACAGCAGAAAACATGAATTTGGCTACCGCTTTGTACGACGCGGACGCCGTAGACATTGGTGCCACGCTGCCCATTGCGCAGGCCAGTATAGTGGATAATAGCGACGAAGTAGTAACAGGTACTTATGTAGAGCCGGAAGAGATAGAGCCTGCGTATGAGGACAATGGCGACGGCGGTATTGCACTGTTTTCGTTTTTATATCCCTTTCAAAAAGACGGCGAGCGTGTACTGAATTTTACAAATGGTACAAATAGCTGGAAAAGCACGTCTGTATTTTGCGGGCCTGTAAATTCTTGGGAGGAAACCGCTGCGGATTACAACCAAAACTGGAGCGGCGGCACTAGTGGCAGCAATAATTCATGGAAGCTGGAAAGCAAGGGTAACGCCTCTGCTGTTAAGCCGGTGGCGGATATGGCCAAGCTGTACAGCGCGTTTACGGCAAACTTTAGTTGGAGACCTCATTTTGCCAGCAGCTGGACGCTGACATGGTATGGCTTAGAGTATACTTATCCCGGCTTTGAGGTTACTGATGCGTCAGGCAATAAAATAGCCGAAAAAGAATCGAATACTAACGTTACTGGTAAATGGAGCAAAGGCTGGCATATGACGTATAGTGGAAGCGGCAGCTTTTACTATCCGCTTCCCATTGATAGCACTGCAGCAAATTTAAAGCTGTATACACGACAGTACGATGCCCATGACTCGGAAGAGGCGGCAAGGGCAGAAATGACCGGCGGCAGATTTACACGCCGATATTTTGAAAAAGAGCTTAGGCTGCGTGTTTACACAGCCAATGACGGAGAAAATGATAACGGCGTGTGCACAGCACCGGAAAATTGTGCGCAGCTGCTTGCAGACAGCGACATTTACTATGACCTAAAGCCTACTGTTGCACTTGTAGACGGCAAGGGCGGTGTGACCGATGACAACCAACTGTATGTGGGCTCACAGCTGAATGTGGATTTTTCCAAGGTGGCAAGTGAATCCTTTACACTGGCAAACACAGATGATAACCTGAGCACTGTTTTTATTACAAATGCAGCGGATAACAGCGAAAAAACAGTTGGAAAGGGAAGCGGCAGCAGCCAAATTGTAACCATGCTGTGGAACGGCATGACAGACGCCGATATTGAAAGTGATTTAACCTTAGATGTAATTATGACGCGGCGTCAAAATTTAAAAATTGATATTACACCCAGTGTGCCGCGTATGGTCTCGCAGGACGGGCAAATTTTAAACGACATTGACAAAAATAAAATTGCCGATACCGCCAATGGATTTTGGCGAAATGCAAACATTACATACGGATATTCCAAAGCGGATAAAAGCGCCCAGCACTTTACTTATTATGAGGACGGTGTATTATCTGCAAGCGATATGTCAAGCAAAACGGCTGACCCCCAAAGCACCACTGTTTTTGAAAAAGAAAACTTAGAAAATTTACAGTGGATTAATTTTGGATTGCCTGAAGAAGATGTAATTGTATACAACGGCTATTCTTACAAAGGTAATGAGACAATTTATTTAAAAACCGCAGATTTAACTTATAAAGATATGCTGTTTCGGTACTATAGCGAGGAAAGTGTAGCCCAAGTTACCACCATGTCCGCAACTGTTTCCAGTATCGGTATCTATCGGGACGGTAACGGTAACGGTCAAATTGATGGCTATTACAATGCAGAGACAGGTACCTTCAGGTTGGACGAGACCTCCGGAGATACCTTTGAGTGTATGCTGGAAAACGGCATAGACTATGATGAAAGTATTTTTACCCCAACTGTAAAGGACGGTAAAATATACCAATATTTTGCTAAGGTTTACTACTCGCTTACGCCGCGCAGCTTAACAGTACCTACAGGTGCCAGTGAAAAAGACACCGCGCAGGTATTGCCGGCGTTTATCACCAAGGTTACGGATTCTGCAACGCTGGAGACACTTAGTGTAGAACAAAAATCTTACCGCTACATTGTAAGCGGCAAGAGCCGCAGCAGCGAGGGCGCAAAAGCAGATTATACATCGGATAATCGTTTGATGTACACAGCTGCCGCTACAAAGCCTTACTATGTAGATATTCCCTTGGGCGGTGATACTTCTCCCGCAAGTTTAGCTGAGGGGGCAACAGCGTACACTTGGAACCCAAATTATAAGGGTAATTTGCTGTACACCTTTAGCAACCCCATGCCTATAACCATACCGCACAGCTTGGCAGGCGAGGACACGCCTATTGCTGCGGTGGCAGAAATGAATGCACAGACAGGAGAAGTTACTTATCAGGGAGATGCTCAGGCTGCAAAAGATAAGCTGAACGGCTTTTTGGGCTCACTTACGGCAAATGATACCTTTGCCTTGTGCGTACAGGAGCAGCAGCAAACAACGGACGAAATATTGGGCAATAAAACAGGCTTTTTTGCTTTATTTAAAGCTGAAACCGTTACAAATCTGCCCCAGCCCGAAACAGTTGTAACTGCAACAATCGGTACTTATCCAAACTCGGATTACTTGAAAGTGGTAGACACTCCTGACGAAATGCCTACCAATGACTTTACAATGGCGGATTCAGGAAACAAATTCCCCGAGTTTAACCTGAATATGGGTACGCAGCTGCCCTCCTCCGAAATAGGCGTTACCGACTATGTAAGCATTGTTATGGACGGCTATCAGGTAGGGTTTTCTATTGGCGTGCCTTTGGGCGGATACTCTAAAAACCCGGTAGACGGTGGCGCAAATGACGGTTGGAAATCTCCCAAAGCTGCTAACGGAGACAAAGTAGAGCAGATGGGTAAGTTGTGCAAGTTTTTAAAAGACAGGGACATGGACAGCTTTAAAGCAACCGATGAAACCTATCAAGACGCAGTGGACAGCAGCAAGCTGAAATCCGGCACCTTTGAAGTAAACTTTTCGCTTGCACTGGCATTTATGTTTAAGTACAACCAGCTGGACAACAACTACTACTTTAGCGAGTTTTCATTTGCAGCTACGGCAGAGCTGGAATTTAAGCTGCAATATCGCTTCTCGCCCTGTCCCATTGTGTACGTTTATGTACAGTTTCATATAGAGGTAGAAGTGGGTACAGGCCTGCAAGTAGAGCGCAATACTGTTTTGGAGACCACACCGTATTTTTCCTCTGCTCAAAACGGCGGAGAAATTGAGCTGAAAAAAGGTGAAAGCATTTTAATGCCGACTACCTCCAAAGCTTTTGATATTCGTTTTGACGGTGCACTTTACATAGAAAGCTATTGTGACGGAGACGTTAGCACAAAGCAGGTTTCAAACCCCGACAGTGGATTTAATAAGCGTGGTATTTCCAGTAAGGGAGATGTAATGTCGGTTGTTTTGTATAAGCAGGACGGCATGGAAATTCAGCAGCGATACATTTTGTTTACCGCTGCACAAAATACTAAAATTTACGATTTGGCGCGCGCCACGGCAATTAACAACTTTGTGTATAGCACAGGGTTTAAGTTTTCGCCCTCCGCTTTTGTAGAGGCGGGTATCGGCGTAGGCGTAGAAATTGCAAAAATAGAGGCATTTATCAAGGTAAGCATAGGTTGCAGCATGACCTTTGGCGCCTACAATTTTACAGACAAAGCCTATGACCCCTTTAGCTTTGACGAATTTGAATTTGCTCTTGGCGCAGGTTTGCGCGTTGTGTTCTTATTTTTTAACTATGAGCTGGACATGATACGTTACACCATTACCTACAGTTCTCCCGACGGGTGGAAGCAGAGCTGGGAGGCGCTGGGAGGCTTATTCGGAGACGACATCAGCTCTTTTGCCTTGAGCAGTGGAGAAGACGGAGCAGGCCCCACGGCAGACAGCAATATGGTAAAGATAAGCCTGCCCAAACCCAACACCTACACACAGGAAATTTATAAGCCGGAGAGCGAAAGTGAAATTTCCACCTTTGCATTTAACCCCAGCAGCAGCGAGGTTCCGTTTCAGCTTTCCGGTTACGGCAGCAGCAGTGACGCCTTTAAGCTGATAGACGGTGTTTCTACGGGATATGATTATCGCGTTGTAACAGTTGGCAGCGACAACTATGTGATTTATACCGTCAGTCGCGAAGACGCAGACAGTCCGGTAGACTATACCATGCTGGTGTTAAGCAAATTGCAGTTAACCAGCGCAAACGGCCAAGACAGCTATGGTTTTGTTAATCCTGTAAATGCTACGGATATGATACCGTTTATTATTTTAGATACAGTGGAGGATAATGACGGCGCTTTGCAAGATGACGGCACCGGGGATTTGGGATTTGAAGCATGGGTGACAGATGGCACCATATATGCGGCTTGGGTAAGCTATGCAACAAAAGCGCCAAGCGAGCCCGCACAGCCTGATACACAGGTTTATGCTGTACCTTTAGGTGTTGGCACCGCGGTACCTATGACGCT
>JAQUTM010000007.1 GCA_028694405.1 Oscillospiraceae bacterium | reverse complement strand
ACAAATATACTTGCTAAATATTTCACACACCAATATAATAGAAGTATGTGGGATTAAATTTTATTTATGGAAAGGTGATTACAAATTATGGCTTTGACAACAAACAAAAACGTTTTGACATGGCTTGATGAGATGGTTGCTCTCACGAAACCTGCAAACGTAGTATGGATTGACGGCTCTGAAGCACAGCTGAAAGCTTTGCGCGAAGAGGCTATTGCTACAGGCGAGATGGAGGAGCTGAACCAAGAGGAGCTTCCCGGCTGCTTGCTGCACCGCACAAAGAAAAACGACGTTGCTCGTGTTGAGGATCGTACTTTTATCTGCACAAAAGAGAAAGAGGACGTAGGCCCCATCAACAACTGGATGGAGACCAGCGCAATGAAAGCAAAATTGTCTCCTATGTATGACGGCGTTATGGCTGGTCGTACCATGTATGTAATTCCTTACTGCATGGGCCCCTTAGGCAGCCCGTTCTCTAAAGTAGGCGTTGAGCTTACAGATTCTATCTATGTTGTTTTGAATATGGATATTATGACCCGTATGGGCCAAGGCGCTTTGGACCAATTAGGCCCCGACAGCAACGACTTCGTTCGCGGCTTGCACTCTAAAGCAAATGTAGAAGAAGAGAACCGTTACATTGTACACTTCCCCGAGGAGAATACAATTTGGTCTATTAACTCTGCTTACGGCGGCAACGTATTGTTGGGCAAAAAATGCTTTGCTTTGCGTATTGCTTCTTACCAAGGCTACAAAGAAGGCTGGATGGCTGAGCATATGTTGATTTTGGGCATTGAAGACCCGAAAGGCAATGTAGACTACATCACAGCTGCATTCCCCTCTGCTTGCGGTAAAACCAACCTTGCTATGCTAATTCCTCCCGCAATCTACAAAGATGCAGGTTACAAAGTATGGACAGTTGGCGATGACATTGCTTGGATGCATATTGATCCGGATGATGGCAAATTGTACGCTATCAACCCAGAGGCTGGTTTCTTTGGCGTTGCTCCCGGTACAAATGCAAAATCCAACTACAATGCTTTGATGAGCACAAAGAAAAACACAATTTTTACAAATGTTTGCCACAATATGGACAACAACACTGTTTGGTGGGAAGGCTTGGATAAAAATCCTCCCGTTGATGCTGTTGAGTGGACCGGCAACAAAGTAAACGGTAAAGAGTATGCTGCTGAAGGCGGTAAATTGGCTCATCCAAACAGCCGTTTTACAGCCCCTGCTATCAACTGCCCTTGCCTGTCTAAAGAGTTTAACAACCCCAAAGGTGTACCCGTTACAGCTATCTTGTTCGGCGGTCGTCGTGCAAAAACTGCTCCTTTGGTATACCAGAGCTTTAACTGGACACACGGTGTATTCGTAGGTTCTGCAATGGCTTCTGAAACAACTGCTGCTGCAACAGGCGCTGTTGGTGTAGTTCGTCGCGATCCTATGGCTATGCGTCCTTTCTGTGGCTACAATATGGGCGATTACTTTGGCCACTGGTTAGAGATGGGCGAAAAATTGGGCGACAAAGCTCCTAAAATCTTTAACGTTAACTGGTTCCGTACCGACGCTGAAGGCCACTTTATCTGGCCGGGCTTTGGCGACAACATGCGTGTATTGATGTGGATGTTGGAGCGTTGCAAAGGTAACGTTGACGCTGTTGAAACACCAATCGGTTATGTACCTTACGCAAAAGACATTGATGTTACAGGTCTTGAGGATATTACCACAGAGACTGTTGAAGATTTGTTGAGCGTAGACAAAGAGTTGTGGCTTGAAGATGCCGCCGGCGTTGCAGAATTGTACGCTATGTTTGGCGCACGCATGCCTAAAGCTTTGGCTAAAGAGCTAGATGACCAAGTTGCTCGTTTGAAAGCTTAAGTTTAAATTTTTATAGACAAAACCCCTCTGCTTTATAGTAGAGGGGTTTTTCTATTTTCTAATGTATAATATTGATTTTCAATAAAATTATATTGATTTTCAATAAAAATTGTGATAAGATGTGTTTATAAGGAGGAAGCAGAATGGGGGTTTTAGGAGTTTTGAATTTAGCAAGTGTAGGGCTGGGTTTAATAGCATGGATACTGCCGGGAGTAAGCATTTTATTATATAAAAAAATATCCAAAAACGGCGCGATAGTTTTGAGTATGATCAGCTTTACCTGTTGTATAATTTCACTTTGTCTGCAATTTTTCGAGATTGGATACCGCGTAGAAGCATCAGATTGGACGGCGCTATTGGATACATGGAAAGCTGTGGCAAATGCAGCTGTAATTTTAAGTGTGATTACGGTTGTAAGCAATACAGCTGTTTTAGGTGCATACAACAAAAAGGAAAAAACACAGATTTTTATCTAAAAAATAAATAAAAAAGCAAAATCCCCATGGAAATTTCCACGGGGATTTTACTTTTGTAAAAGGAATTAAAAGGAAAAAAGGAATAAGTAAAAGGGGTGCATACACGGCACCGAAAAGTAACCGTGTATGCAAAGGAAAAAAGGAATTACCGTAAAATACGGTTGTAAAAGGAATTATATAAAATAAGAAATAAGCAAAATTATTGTTTTGCTGCGTCAAGCAGCTTTTGACCCATCAATACACCCATAACACTAGCCATCATTAAGCCGCGTGTCCAACCGCTGGAGTCTCCTAAACAGTGGAGACCTTTTATGTTGGTATTGAAATCGGAGTCCATTTTTACACGGTTAGAATAAAATTTAATTTCCGGGCCATAAAGTAGAGTTTCATCACTGGCAAAACCAGGAACAACTGTATCGGCGGCCTTGATAAAGTTAATAATATTAACTAAGGTGCGATAAGGTAAGGCGGCTGTTAAGTCTCCCGCTACGGCGTCCGGCAAAGTTGGAATTACATTGCTGCGGCTTAATTCTTCGGACCAAGTGCGTTTGCCGTCCAGGATATCTCCAAAGCGTTGTACCAAAATGTGGCCATCGCCTAACATATTTACCAATTCGCCAACCTTTTTTGCATACCCAATAGGTTCATCAAAAGGAGCCTGAAAATTGTGGCTACACAAAATGGCTAAATTTGTATTGTTACTTTTTAACTTTTTATAGCTGTGCCCATTTACTACGGCTAAAGCATTATCATAGTTTTCTTGGCTTACAAAGCCACCGGGATTTTGGCAAAATGTACGCACCTTGTTTCCAAAGGGAGCAGGATAGCCAATCAGTTTGGACTCGTAAAGCACATTGTTTACTTCCTCCATAACTTCGTTGCGCACTTCTACGCGTACGCCAATATCAACTGTGCCGGGCACATGGCCGATATTGTGCTTGGCACACATGCTCTCCAACCAATCCGCACCTTTGCGTCCTGTAGCAACTACAACTGTACCGGCAAAAACCTGTTGTACGTTTGTCTTACTGCGTGCATCACACAGCACCGCTCCTTTACAGATTCCGTCTTCAATAATTAAATCGGTACAGTCGGTTCCAAACAAAATAGTAACACCGTTGTCCTGCAAAAAGTGTTCTATCTTGGTGTAGATAATCTGTGCCATTTCGGTTCCTAAGTGGCGGATAGGACAATCCACCAATTTTAAGCTGGCTTGTATGGCGCGGCGGCGGATAGCTTTTACTTTGTCATTATTATCCTTGCCTTCTATATGGCTGTCGGCGCCAAATTCCAAATATATTTTATCCGTGTAATCAATCATTTCCTGGGCAAACTCTGTGCCAATCAACTCCGGCAAATCTCCACCGACTTCATAGCTTAAGCTTAATTTGCCGTCGCTAAAAGCACCTGCGCCGGAAAACCCGGTTGTGATATGACAGTAGGGAGCACAGTTTACACAGTTTTTGGTTTTGCTTTTTGGGCAGCTGCGTTTTTCAATGGCAGAACCCTTTTCTACTAAGGTGATTTTTTGCTTGCTGCCCTTTTTAATAAGCTCTAAAGCAGTAAAAATACCGGCAGGGCCGGCACCGATAATCAAAATGTCCTGTTCCATATGTGCAGCTCGCTTTCTGTAAAATGATGTGTAAAAGGTAAAATGAGCATAAAAAAACAGCCCCGGAAAAACAGATATAGCTAGCCTGTCAGGGCTGGCTTATAGTCCGCTATTTTCGGTAGCTGGTAGAAACGTCCGGACCAATTACCGGACATATATAAGCAAAATTATTTATTTACATAATTGCAATTTATTATACCGTAAAAATAGGCAGATGTCAATATTTTCCCAAAATATAGTTATATGCAATTACTGGTTTTAAAATACCTGCAAATATGTTACAATAATTGTAATTATACCAAAGCTTGATTATATCATAATTGAAAACGGAGAGACCGTTATGAAAAGAAAAGAGCAAAAGCTAAATTTATTGATAAATCTGCTAAAAGCTGTGTTTGTGCTGATAGCAGGTGTAACTTACTATAATATTTGGGAAAAATATTACCAGATGCAGGTTTATGCTGATGTTTACTATGCCTTAGGTAATTACGCCATGGCAGCAATTTATCCGGCACTGTTTTTGGTTTTTTCTAAAGTTTACGGCGGTTTGCAAGTAGGGCTTGCGCGTTTGACCGACATTATTTTTTCTAACGGCATTGCAGTAGTATTTGCAAGTGTAATTATGTATTTTCAGGTTTGTTTGGTAACGCGCCGCATTATTACACCGTGGGTGTTTTTAAGCATGTCTGTTTTTTTAATTATTGTAATGGCTTTGTGGGCTTGGGTTTGCAATAAGGTTTATTTTAAGCTGTTTCCTCCTAAACGGACATTGATTCTATATGAAAATTTAGAGGCGTATAATACAATTAGTAAAATTGCAGGGCTAAAGGAAAACTTTACAGTGACAGACAGCATGCCCATTACTGAGGAAGAGCATTTGCTGATAACCGCAATGAATAACGCAGAAGCCGTTTTTGTCTGTGGTGCCTCGGCAGATAGACGAAATTTTGTGTTAAAATATTGTACGCAAAATCATATTAAAATTTTTCTTTCTCCCAAAATTACCGATATTATCATAAGCGGTTCACAGCGTATGCACTTGTTAGATGCTCCGCTATTATATTGTGACAATCAAAAAAGCTCTTTAACAAGAGATTTTGTAAAGCGCAGCTGCGACTTAATTTTTGCTACGCTTATGCTTATTTTAACATCTCCTATTATGCTTGTTGTGGCAGTGGGGATAAAGCTTACGGACGGTGGACCGGTGTTTTTTAAACAAAGGAGACTAACCAGAGGCGGAAAAAGCTTTGAAGTATTAAAATTTAGAAGTATGATAGTAGATGCCGAAAAAGACGGTGTTGCACGTCTTGCCACCACCAACGATGACCGTATTACGCCCATTGGAAAGACGATTCGCAAGCTGCGTTTGGACGAGCTTCCCCAACTGATTAACATTTTTAAAGGCGAGATGAGCATTGTAGGCCCGCGGCCGGAACGACCGGAAATAGCCGCCCAGTATGAACAGGAGATGCCTGAATTTAATTTGCGTCTACAGGTAAAAGCAGGTTTAACCGGTTATGCACAGGTTTACGGAAAGTATAATACCACACCTTATAACAAGCTACAGATGGATTTGATGTATATAGCAGATAACAGTTTGCTGCTTGACTTAAAGCTGATGCTTATGACCTTTAAAATTATGTTTGTACCGGAGAGCACCGAAGGGGTAGCCGAGGGGCAAACTGTAGCAGGCATCAATGTAGAAGAAGCAGACGAGAAAAAAGAAAAATAGATAAAGCAGGCGGATAAATCCTTAAGAGATTTATCCGCCTTTATGTTTTATTGGTTTTATTGATTTGCTTTGCAGCAACTAAATTTGCCATGAAGTTTAAAGTGTAAAACAAGCAAAAATTGTATGCAGATGATTACGGGACTGTCCGTTTGCAGATGATAAAAATAAGCCATGCTTTTACTTAGCTTTACCCCATTACAAAAGGACAATGGCACACCTGTAATAAAGCCGGCAAAGCCAATGGTTTAATTCTTTGCGGCACGAATGCCTGTTAAATCTTGAATAACTTCCGCTGCGATAATAAGCCCGGCAGCACTGGGTACAAAGCTTATGCTGCCCGGTACGCTGCGCCGCCCCTCGCCCGGCTGTTCTTCTGCTTTACCGCGTGCGGCTACAGGCTGCTCGGTACTATAAAGCACTTTTAGCTTTTTAATGCCGCGCAGTTTAAGCTCGCGGCGCATTACGCGCGCCAACGGGCACACGCTGGTTTTGTAAATATCTGTGATTTCAAAGCGTGTGGGGTCCAGCTTGTTGCCGCAGCCCATACTGCTGATAATGGGAGTATGCGCAAGGTTTGCACGCTCTATCATAATAAGTTTACTGCTTACGGTATCGATAGCGTCTACAATATAATCATATTGGGTAAAATCAAAGGTATCCGCATTATCAGCTGTATAAAAACAGGTGTAAGCTTCTACCGTGCAGGCGGGGTTAATATCCCTTATGCGGGTTTTCATCACTTGGGTTTTATACATGCCTATGGTACTGTGCAGGGCAATAATCTGTCTATTGATATTGGTAAGGCTTACGGTGTCATTGTCAATTAAAGCTATGTGGCCAATCCCACAGCGCGCCAGTGCCTCGCATACAAAGCCGCCTACACCGCCTACACCAAATACAGCAACCCTCTTTTTGCTTAACATATCTAGTGTATCTTCGCCTAAAATGATTGCTGCGCGTGAAAATTCGTTTATCATATTTGTTGCCTTTCTGCCTAATTTTCTTATAAAAAAGTTTAGCATAAACAAGCACAAAAGGCAAAACCCTCTGTTACAAAGTTGAATTTTATGGTAAACTTTTATAGGTTATATTTTTTATTATGGTACATATGCAAGTTCTTGTTTATAGTGGATAAAGGAGAATAATATGAAAAAAGCATTGGCTTGGTTAACCTTAGCCGCAGTTGTACTTACAGGCTGTAATCAAACAGTGGCTGCGGTAAATCCAACAGAATATATAAATGAGCCTTACAACTACACGCAACCTTTGCATGTAAAACAGGATTTATATCGTAATTTTTATGCGGTAACGGTGCCATCGTTTTACGATAATGACGGCGATGGGGTAGGCGATTTACAAGGCATTGCTTGGAATATGGACTACATAGCAAATTTGAATTGCAATGGGCTGTATATATCCAGTGTATTAAGTGGTGCCGACAGCTTAAAAAATGCTGTGAGTGACTACTACAGCATTGACCCTGCTTTTGGCACATTAGAGGACATGGCGTTTTTGCTGGACGAATGCAAAATGCGTGCAATTACATTGATAATGGAAATGCCGCTGAACCATACCTCTACCCAGCACACTTGGTTTACGCTTGCAGTAGAAAGCTTAAAAGCGGGAGATTTCGATAACCAGTATGTGAATTATTATAATTTTACTACAGAAAGCAGCAAAGAAGGCTACTATCCTGTAGAGGGAACGGCGTATTATTATCAAGCCATAAACGGCAGTGAAAAGCCGGATTTAAATTTAAACAACGAAACACTGCGGGCAGATTTACAAGACGCTTTGCAATATTGGTTAGAGCGCGGTGTAGGCGGTTTTTGCTTTACAGGTGTCGAAGACTATTTTGAAAACGATGCCGATGCAACCATGCAAGTGTTAGTTTGGCTGGTTGATTTTTGTAAACGCATAAAGCCGGAATGTTATGTTGCCGCTGACGCCAATACGGATTTTAATACCACGGGCAGCTTGTACGCCAGTGGGTTTGATACCATAATGAATTACGGATATGCAGGTGAAACGGGACGCATAGTAAAAACGGTGAATAAGACAGACCCGCTTGGCCGATATGGCGAAGCGATGACTTATGCGCAGCGGGTATTTGCCCAGTATACTGCGGATACAGTTGACGGTAACTTTTTATCCGGACAAAATGTTGGCCGCCTGTATGATTGGTTTGCGGGAGATGTTAGCAAAATAAAGCTGGCCATCGGCTTAAATGCAATGCTTGGCGGCAGCAACTTTTTGTTTTACGGCGAAGAATTAGGACTTTCCGGTGCGGTAAATGTTAACACTGCAATGGACTGGGCCGAGGTGGAATCTCTTGGGGAAACCATAGTAGAGGGCGGCAATACCGTACAGCCGCTAGGCAGCGCAGAGCTGCAAAAAGCAGACCCCGGCAGTATTTATAATTATACCCGCTTAGCCTTGCGTTTAAGACAAGAAAATCCGGAAATTGCTCGTGGGGTTGCTAAAGTTGCCACGGGTATAGAAGATGAAGATTTAAGCGCTGTTTTTAAGGCTACAGACGCCGGCACGTTGATTGTTGTAATTAACACTGCAATGGAAACCAAAACCATACAATCCCCCATGACACTTTTTGGGGCAACGGCAATGCGCGGGTATCTTTCTCCCACAGGGCGCAGCGCAACCTTTACCCAAGAGGAGTTGAGCATACCTCCTTACGGTATTGTAGTGCTTAGCGCAAAATAAATTACTTGCTTAAGGGACAAAACAATAAGCTTTAAAGGATATTTTATGAAAAAAATAAATTGGACGCAAATTTTGGCTGTTGTGCTGCTGACTGTTTTTATAGCAGGCTTAGTGCCCATGCTGGCCATTGCAAAATATAATTATCCCAGTGCAGATGATTTTATGTATGGTGCCCAAACGCGTGCAGTATGGCAGCAGACAGGTTCTTTTTTACAAACCGTTATAGCGGCGGCAAAAGAGACGGCAAACACCTATTTAAACTGGCAGGGCAGTTATACTGCAATTTTTTTGATGGCTCTACAGCCCGATATTTTTGGGGCTTATTGGCTTACCACATTTATTTTACTGGGTATATATATCTTAGGTACTTGTATGCTGGGAAATGCACTTTTTTGCAAGCTGCTGAAAGCCGACAAATGGGAATCCATGACGCTTACTTTGTTGATATTGCTGTTTAGTATTCAGCTTATACCCCAAACAGTAGAGGCTTTTTATTGGTACAACGGCGCAATTTATTACACCTTTATGTACGGGTTGGGACTGATTTATGTCTCTTTACACGTTTCTGCATGGGCAAAGGGGAATGTAAGCGCAGGAAAGCTTGCTGCTATGATACTGCTGGCGGCACTTATAGGCGGTGGAAATTTCTGTTTGCTTCTACCGCTTTTAAGCGGAACTATTCTAATTACCGCATATGCTTTTTACAAAAAAAATAAAACAGCCGTACCCTTTGCAGTTGCATGGGCAGTGCTGTTTATCGGTTTTTTGCTCAATATATCAGCGCCCGGCAATCAAGTGCGAAAAAGCCAAATTGTCATTGGGCGTTCTGCTGTAAAGTCCATTGTACTTTCTCTTGGATTTGAATTGCAGGACTTTATACGATGGCTAAACCTTACGGTGGTTTTGGCTTTTATTTTGGCTTTGCCAATACTGATAAAAATAATCCGACGCATGAATTTTTCGTTTCGGTGGCCGGCGGCGGTAACGTTTGTCAGCTATTGTATTTATGCCATGCAATACACTGCACAGCATTATGCCACAAGCAGCATATGGACAGGCCGCCTTTACGCACAGCTGTACTATAGCTTTTATTGGACAGTAGGCTTAAATGTGTTTTATTGGTTGGGCTGGGTTATGTTTCATACAAAGCAATCTATGGGACAGTCTGCTTATGACAAGATGACTACGGCTGTTTCGCGTTATTTTAAAGGCTACGCGTTTCCTGCACTTGCCGCGTGTGGTATGGCTATAATATGCTCTTTTTATGTGCTTAACCGCAAAACCAGCCCTGCTTACAGTGCGCTGCAAGATTTACAAAATGGTAGCGCTCGGCAGTATGCGGCACAGCATCAAGAGCGTTTGGCACTTTATGAAAATGAGAGCCTGCAAAACATAGAGGTGTCACCCTTGAGCGTAAAACCATATGTGCTGTTTTTTAACGATTTTACAAACAGTGAAGATGATTGGCGCCGAGATGTGCTTTGCAGCTATTATAAAAAACAGTCTATTGTTTTAAAAGAGGAGTAAGCTTTTAAATACTTTGGGCTTGCAGCTTTTGCGCCATAAAGGGGTCTACCAAATTGTCAAAGGTAACAGGTGTTGCCGTTAAAAACATTTCACTTAGCCAGTGCATCTCTATTAAAGTGCCATCGGGCTGAATAGTAAATTTAATAGAAAATTTAGTAGCAGTGCGCTTGGCGTATGCTTTTAAACCGGTAAAGGTGAGGGTGCCGGCTTGCATATCCTCCCAGTATTCAAAGGTATAATATACAAAATCTGCCTCGTCCTCCTCTTGCTTTAAACGCGCAATACAAGTAGATAAGGGCAAGGGCGTTTTATAAAAAATAGTATCTTCTTTTAAGTTGCGTACAGGACATACCTGCTTTTGACGGTAACTTTTTATATTAGACAGGACTACAAATATAAGCAAAAGGCTTGCCAGCACAAGTAAAATAATGGTGGGGTTCATATCAAAACTCCTTTTCATGTAAATAGATTTGTTTTATTATACTTTAAAAATGTACATACTTCAAATGGCGGTGCTGCGATTGCGCGACTATCCAAAAAAGGGTAAAATAGTAAAATAAAAATAAAAGTAAGATGGTGGACAGAGATATATGTCAGATTATACAGTAAGCGCAAGTATTGTTTCTTACGGCGGATTTGAAGAAGTGCAGGAGGCAGCAGCAACTTTATTGCAGCATACCAAGGCCGCCGCACTGCAACTTTATTTAATTGATAATAATTCTCCGGACGGTACAGGTGAACGTTTGGCGGAAGTTTATCAAGATAATCCGCAGGTTACTGTGTGCAATTTAACTGAAAATATTGGTTTTGGCAAAGGGCATAACGTTTGTTTGGATAAAATTTCTTCAGATTATCACGCCGTGGTTAATCCTGATATTATAATAGACCACGATGTTTTAAAGGAAATTTGCACTTATATGCAGCAACACCCCGATGTGGTAATGGTAACGCCCCAGCTACGGTTTCCTACGGGAGAAATACAAAACGTAGCAAAACGCAAGCCCACAGTTTTGGCTTTGGCGGCGCGTCAGCTACCGTTAAAATTTTTAAAAAAGTATGAGACGCATTATTTGATGCTGGACGAGGACTTAAGTGTCCCACATGAAGTAGAGTTTTGTTCTGGCTGCTTTTTTGTAATGCGCACAGACGTATTGAAACAAATCGGTGGGTTTGACCCGGCCTATTTTATGTATGTTGAAGATGCCGATATTACCCAAAAGGCGTTACAGGTGGGCAAGGCGGTGTATTTGCCTACAACTTATGTTTTTCACGCATGGCACCGCGCTGCGCACAGCAATTTTAAGCATTTTAGTATGCAGATGAAATCTATGATGCGGTACTTTAAAAAGTGGGGATTTTCCATAAAATAAAAACAATTATGCAGTGTAAAGCTTTGCGGCACACAGCGCATTTGTCCAGATACACACAACAATTTTGCGGTTTGCCTTGTACTTTTGAGCAAATATGGGTATAATGAAAAATGTAAAATTATGTGTTTCAAAAATTTGTATCAACTAAATTTGCAACAAAGATGAGGAGAAGTTCCTATGAAAGGTATCGTATTGGCAGGCGGCGCAGGTACCCGTCTTTATCCGCTGACTATGGTAACGTCTAAACAGCTTTTGCCTGTTTATGATAAGCCTATGATTTATTATCCGCTTTCCACGCTTATGCTTGCGGGTATTCGTGATATTTTGATTATTTCTACCCCTGAAGATACACCGCGTTTTGAAAATCTTTTGGGAGATGGCAGTCAATTTGGTATTTCTCTTCAATATAAAGTACAGCCCAGCCCGGACGGCTTAGCACAAGCTTTTCTTTTGGGAGAAGAGTTTATTGGCGATGAGCCGTGCGCCATGGTGTTGGGAGATAACATTTTTTATGGCAACGGGTTTGGAAATTTGCTGCGCAGTGCGGTTACAAATGCAGAAAACGGCAGAGCAACTGTGTTTGGTTATTATGTAAGTGACCCCGAGCGCTTTGGTATTGTAGAGTTTGATGACAGCGGAAAGGTGATTTCGGTAGAAGAAAAACCTGCTGTACCAAAAAGTAATTATGCAATTACCGGCTTATATTTTTACGATAAACGCGTTGTGGAACTGGCAAAACAGGTAAAACCAAGTGCCCGCGGTGAACTGGAAATTACCACTTTAAACGATATGTATTTACAGGACGGCAGTTTAGATGTGCAGCTGCTGGGACGCGGTTTTGCATGGCTGGACACCGGCACGATGGATAGTTTGGTAGAGGCAGCTGATTTTGTGCAGATGATTGAAAAGCGTCAAAGCATTAAAATTTCTGCGCCGGAAGAGATAGCCTTTAGAAATAATTGGATTGACAAAGAAAAGCTTTTGGAAAGCGCAAATCGATACGGAAAAAGTCCCTACGGAGAGCATTTGAAAAAAGTTGCGGAAGGTAAAATTAAATATTAAAAGCTACAGCAAAGCAGAAAGGGCCTAAGTAGAAATGAAAATTTTAATTACAGGTTGTAAAGGACAATTAGGCAGTGAGCTACAGCGTATTTTGGCTGCAGGCAAAAGCGAGCTTGGTCCCATGCCGGAAAAACTGCAAAAAGCAACTGTTATTGCCAGCGATTTAGATACGTTGGACATTGCAAACCGTCACGAGGTTGCTGTATTTTTGCGCCGTCATCAACCGGACGTTGTAATTAACTGCGGCGCTTACACAAATGTGGACGGCTGTGAAGCAAACAGTGAAACTGCATTTAAAGCAAACGCAATCGGGCCCCGCAATTTGGCAATGGCTTGTGCAGAGATAGGCGCAAAGCTGGTACATGTTTCTACCGATTATGTTTTTAGCGGTGATGCCACTGCCCCCGTATGCGAATATGATGCCGTAGCCCCCAAAAGCGTATACGGCAAAACAAAATTGCTTGGAGAGCAATATGTACAGCAGTTTTGTACCAGATTTTTTATTGTTCGTACGGCGTGGCTATATGGATACCAAGGCAATAATTTTGTAAAAACAATGGTAAAACTGGGTAAAGAGCGTGGTGCAATTTCTGTCGTAAATGACCAGTTAGGCAACCCTACCAATGCGGTGGATTTGGCGCATCACATTTTAAAATTAGTAGTGACAAAGGAATATGGTGTTTATCACTGTACGGGAAAAGGTATTTGCAGTTGGTATGATTTTGCAGCTGAAATTATACGTCTGGCAGGCGTAAATGCTACAGTTTCCCCCTGTACAACGCAGGAGTATCAAAAAATGATAACAAAACCGGGGGCAGACCGCCCGGCGTATTCTGCACTGGATAATATGATGCTGCGGGTAAGTGTAGGCGATGAAATGCGCACATGGCAAGACGCATTAAAATGTTATTTTAAAAATTGGGACGGACAATAACCCATAAAAAATAAAAAAGTTAAAAGAGGTTTACGATGAAAACATATTTGGTAACAGGTGGTGCAGGGTTTATTGGCTCTAACTTTGTACTTTATATGCTAAAAAAGTACAATGACATTAAAATTATCAATATAGATGCTTTAACTTATGCCGGAAATTTAGAAAATTTAAAAAGCATTGAGGGTGATAGCCGGCATGTGTTCCATCAAATGAATATTTGTGACAAAGAGGGCGTAACAGGCCTTTTTGCCAACAATGATATTGATTATGTAATTAACTTTGCAGCAGAGAGCCATGTAGACCGCAGCATCAGCAACCCTGAAATTTTTGTAGAGACAAACGTTTTAGGCACGGTAAACATGTTAAACTGTGCAAAACAGGCATGGTATAAAGATGGCAAATGGGCCGAGGGCAAAAAATACTTGCAGGTTTCTACCGATGAGGTTTACGGCTCCTTAGGCGATACCGGTTTTTTTATGGAGACAACACCCCTATGCCCGCATAGCCCTTACTCTGCAAGTAAAGCAAGTGCAGATATGTTTGTTATGGCTTACCATGATACTTACGGTATGCCCATAAATATTACACGCTGCTCCAACAACTATGGACCTTATCAGTTCCCCGAAAAGTTGATTCCGCTTATTATTAACAACACAAAAGCTAAAAAGAATTTGCCTGTTTACGGCGATGGCATGAACGTACGCGATTGGTTATATGTAGAGGACCATTGCAAAGCTATCGATATGGTTGCATTACAAGGCAAAATCGGAGAAGTGTACAACGTAGGTGGACATAACGAGCGTCCTAACATCTTTATTGTTAAAACTATTATTCATCAGCTGCATGACCGTTTAGCAGATGAGGGTATTACAGAAGATTTAATTAAATATGTAGCAGACCGTTTGGGCCATGACCGCAGATATGGTATCGACCCTGAAAAAATCAAACAGGACTTGGGTTGGTATCCGGAGACCACGTTTGAAATCGGTATTGTAAAAACCATTGATTGGTATTTGGATAACGAAGAGTGGATGAACCGCGTAACAAGCGGCGCTTACATGGAATACTATAAAGAAATGTACAAAAACAAATAGAATTATGCATTAAAAACAAAAAGGCGCTCTCTGTAGTTTACGTTACAGAAAGCGCCTTTTTTATATGGTTATAAAATTTTTTACGCCACAGACTATAGAGAAAAAAGCTACCGTTATTTCTTTTTGGAAGCGGTAAGGCGCAGACGTACTTCGCCGCTGCTTAAAGCAGCGGTTGAGCCGTCATCTTGATAGGTTACCAAAAGACGACCTGCATCGTCAATGCTGTTTACAAGCGCTGTTCGGCCTGCGTCGGTGCTTATTGAAGTGCTGCATACCTGTACCATGCGGCCGGGTAAAAAGCTTTTTTGTTTATAAGCAGCCATAATATGGGGTGATTCCGGCTGCTGCAAAGCTTTGCCCACATTTTCAATAAGTGCGGCAGCTATTTGGTTGCGGCTAAAGGGAGCGGGTTCATCGGGGTATAAGCTGGTTGCAATTTCAGCCAGTTCACCTTCAAAATAGGCAGAAGGGGTGGCAAAGTTTACGCCAATTCCTACAATAACATATTCCAGTGTACCTGTTTCAAAATTAGTAGCAGCTTCGGTTAAAATGCCACACACCTTTTTGTCATTTACATAAATGTCGTTTACCCATTTTATAGCGGGTATTATTCCCGTGGTTTGTTCAATAGCATTGCAAACACCCACACACGCAGCTGTGGTAAAACACAAGCCTTTTTCGGCGGTAAGTGCAGGACGCAGCAAAAAGCTAAAATAAATGCCTCCGGGAGGGCTTGTAAAACAGCGTCCTAAACGCCCTCGTCCTTGTGTTTGGGAGGCGGCAACAATTACAGTGCCGTGTGGAGCACCTTTTGCGGCAAGCTCTTTTGCGTACTGATTGGTAGAACCGATGGTTTGATGCACCTCTATGCAGTAGGTATCTTGAGGAGAAGAAAGATAGGATAAAATACCACTGTGTGTTAAAACATCGCTGTTAAGCGCCAAAGTATAGCCGCGGTTTGTACCGGCATCTATCAGGTGTCCCTCTGCTTTTAAGGCAGAAATAGCTTTCCACACTGCGGTGCGTGACACCCCAAACAAAACGGCAAGTTCTTCACCAGAAACACTGGCGCCGCGGTTGGCTTCTAAGTAGGCTAAAACTTTTTCTTTTAGTGCCAAAAAAACACCGCCTTTTCATCAATGAAAAATAATAAAATAAATAACGTAGACCCAGCTAAATAAACCGTGTACAATGGCCCAAAAGATAGAGTGCCAGTTGGTGTAAGAAATAACCATTGCCAAGCACGAACCAAAAGTAATACCTGTTTTTACAACTCGTTCTGTTTTTGAATTCATAAAAATCTCCTATATACCAGCAAGTTTTTTGTAAATATTAAGTTTAAATATGTACCAGTATAGCACAAATTGTCCGCTATAACAAAATATAGCAGACAATTCTATTTATTTTTACAAATATATAACCATTGACAATTTACACAAACCTCTTGCAATTTACCTGCGGATAAGATGTTTTGCTGTACTAATGTTGTAAAATCGCCCCAAGAGATAAGCGCTCCTTCTTGCAAACTGCAAAGCTGTAAAACCTGTGCGTCAAAGCTTTTTACTTTTTGTCCGCTTTCGCACATTTCTTGGCTGTTATGGGGACAGCTGCTGCATAGCACGTCGGTTTGACTTTGCAGCTTAACTGTTGTAAAAGGATTGGCGTTAAGCTGCTTTTGCACTTTGTCCATATTTGCGGTAAAGGCGGGGCTGTAACCTTTTCCTTCAAAAAAGTGGAGGCAGAGACCGTGATGAGGACGCAGCGGTAAGGAATTAGTCATTTATCCACCCGTTTTGCACAAATGCTTTGCGCAGCTTCACCGTTACCAATGCAGCAAGCAAAATTTTAATTACATCACCCGGTAAAAACGGAAACACGCACCAGCCTAAAGTGGTAATTAAGCCGCTGCCCACTACCAGCATAAACCACAGTGTGCCAAAAAGGTAACAGGCCAATAAACCGACTGTCATGGAAAGACATAGCTTGGCAAAGCTAAACCCCCATTTTTTGCTTAAAAACCCAACTAAAAAAGCCGCCAAAATATAGCCGATAATATAACCGCCTGTTTTGCCAAACAAGATGCCTAAGCCACCTGTGAAGCCTGCAAAAACGGGTACGCCAACAGCACCCAGTACGGTGTAAACAATCAAACTGATGCTGCCGTATTTTGCGCCCAGTAATGCGCCTGCAATATGTACAGCAAAAAGCGCCAAATTGATGGGCACCATAGGTAAAGCAATTTGAATTTGGCTGCAAACTGCCGTTAGGGCAGCAAAAAGGGCACATAAAACCATACTACGGGTTTTTAAATTATTTTGTTTCAATGAAAAAACTCCTTTTGTTAACTTTTATATCATTAGTAGTTAAGAATAGTATAACAGAAAAAGTTATATTGTAAACCATATTTTTATTTTAAGTTAACATAAAGAGATTTTATAAAATAGGAGAAACCTGAAACAGACGGCAGGTGTTTTCAAAAGTAATTTGCAGTATTTCTTGTGTGCTTACGCCCTTTATCTCCGCCATTTTTTCGGCAGTATAGGCTATCATACCGCTGTGTGAGCATTGACCGCGCAAAGGTACAGGCGCCATATAGGGACAGTCGGTTTCCAAAAGCAGGCGGTCCAAGGGTATTACTTCTATGGCTTCTAAAGCTTTGCGGGCATTTTTAAAGGTAATTACCCCTGTAAAACCAATATACATTCCCAATTTTACCAGTTCGTGTGCACTTTCGGCACTGCCGCTATAACAATGTACCACACCATGGGGTTTATATTTTTGTAAAAGTGCCAAAGTATCTGCATGTGCTTCGCGGTCATGTACAATTACAGGCAGACCACTTTTTTCCGCCAGGTTTAGTTGGGCTTCAAAGTAGCGCAGTTGTAAATCTTTGGGCATATCCCAGTAGTAATCCAAACCAATTTCGCCTATGGCAACTACTTTAGGGTGGCGTAAAAGTTCAATTATCTTTTTTAATTCTGTTTCGTCTACGTCACATACGCTTTCGGGGTGTATACCTGCTGCGGTATAAAAATTTGGATACCGCTCAGCAAGCTGTAAACTGGCTAAAGTTGACTTTAAATCGATACCGCAGTCAATAATGGCACCTACAGACGTAGAAAAAAGTTCATCTAACAGTGTATAACGGGTGTCATCAAATTGCTTGCTTGTATAATGTGCGTGGCTGTCAAATATTTTTGTCATAATTACTCCAAGGTTTTTGTGGGCTTGTTTACAATATAAATGCCAAGACAGACCAAAACAAGCGCACCGATAAATTTAAACTGAAAAGCCTGCTCTTTTAAAATAAGCACAGAAAGTAAGGTGCCTACTACAGGAATTAAAAAATTATAAATGCAAATTTTTCCTGCGGAGTTGTACTGTAACAGAAGGGTGTTAATAGTAAAAGCCGCAGAGCTTAATAAAATTAAGTATGCCAGTACCGCAATACCTGTACCGGAAACCTGTGTAAAACGCCCACCGCCAATTAAGCCGATGGCAATAAGCAAAACGGCGCCCAACAGCAGGTTGTATCCTGCAACTGTGGCGCTTTCACAGTATTGGCTCACCCGTTTGCTTATTAAACTGCCCACAGAAAAGCTTAGTGCCGCCAAAAGCATAAAACCTTCTCCCAAGAAAGAAAAGCCGGTATTTAAATTACCGCCCACGGCAATTACAACACCTGCAAACCCCAAAACGCAGCCAAGAAGCTTTGGCGCAGTAATTTTTTCTGATGCAAAGAAAAGCGGACCAAGCATTACAACCCAAAACGAAGTGGTACTATCTAAAATGCTGCCTAAGGTGCCTGTTGTATTGGAGAGGCCTATGTAAAAAAAGATGTATTGTACAGTAGTTTGTACCAAAGCCAGTAAAATAAGTCCGCCCGTCGTTTTTTTGTTGGGCAGCAAAACACGCCGTGCGCGGACAGAACCGACAACTAATATAATAAGACCGGCAAAGAAAAACCGAACTCCTGCAAATAAAATTTTGGTGTAGGTATCACTGCCGTTGATGGCAAAAAGCTGCATACCGCTTTTTATGGCAGGAAACGCGCTGCCCCATAAAACGTTGCAAATTACTGCAAACAGTACCACGTTCCATTTGTTTGTAAAAAATTGTTGTTCCTTATTGTTCATAGTGTACTCCACTTTTTTAAAAATAGTAAAATAGGTAGGAAGGAGCGCCGCTTTAAAAAGAAAGCTGTGCAAAGGGATAGGGCAAGGTACGCGTTTCGCGTCCGTTGCCCTATCAGTTATGCATATTAAATAGTATTAGCGAATACGGCTGCCCGGTTTTACGCTGTCGGGCATGAAGTTTACAACTACATCTTCGCCGCTGTCGGCAGCCATAATCATACCCTCGCTTAAAATGCCGCGCAGCTTAACAGGTTTTAAGTTTGCTACAATAGCCACTTTTTTGTTTAGCATGTCTTCCGGCTTATACCATTTTGCAATGCCGCTTACAATAGTACGGTCGCGTTCGCCGTCAAATACCGTCAGCTTTAACAGCTTATCGGCTTTTTCAACTTTTTCTGCGGCTTTTACAAGGCCGACACGCAGCTCGCATTTCATAAAGTCATCAATAACAATTTCAGGTTCATGCTCAATGGGCTGTGGTTTTTCTTCGGCAGGCGTGTTAGCGGCAGCAGCTGCTGCAAGCTCTTCCAGTTCTTTTGCAAGGTCAATACGGGGGAACAACGCTTCGCCTTTTTTAACGGTAAAGCCATCAGGCAGTTTGCCAAAAGCGGAAAGGCTCTCGTAGGTTAGAATATCGTCCATGCCTAAAATGCCAAGCTGCTCTGCAATTTTAGGGGCCGTATCCGGCAAGAAAGGTGCCAAAATAACAGCTGCATAGCGCAAAACCTCGCACAAATTATAAAGCACGGTTGCCAAACGAGGGTGATTTGCCTCATCTTTTGCAAGTACCCACGGTGCGGTTTCATCAATATATTTGTTAGCGCGCTGAATGGTCTTAAACACTTCTGTCAAAGCTTGCGGCATTAACAGTTTATCCATGCAATCGGTAACTTTTTGCGGCATTGACTCGCAAAGGTCAATCAGTTCTTTATCCAAAGCGTCCGCACAGCGAACAGCGGGTAAAGTGCCGCCAAAATATTTTTCAATCATGGCAACGCTGCGGCTTAAGAGGTTGCCCAAATCATTGGCAAGGTCAGTATTGATGCGGTTAATCAGCGCTTCGTTGCTGAAAATGCCGTCGTTGCCAAAGGGAATGTCACGCAGTAAAAAATAGCGAATGGCATCTACGCTGTAGCGGTTACACAAAATAACAGGGTCAACTACGTTGCCTTTGCTTTTGCTCATTTTGCCGCCGTCCAGCAGTACCCAGCCGTGACCAAACACTTTTTTGGGCATGGGTAAATCCAAAGCCATGAGCATGGCAGGCCAAATTATGGTGTGAAAACGCAAAATTTCCTTACCCACCATGTGTAAATCGGCAGGCCAGTATTTATCATAGTCGTTGTAAGCGTCGTTTTCGTAGCCCAGTGCAGAAATATAGTTTGAAAGAGCATCTACCCAAACGTAAACGGTGTGCTTGGGGTCAAAATTAACGGGAATACCCCATTTTACACTGGTACGACTTACGCAGGTGTCCTGCAAGCCTTGGTTGATAAACGCAATCATCTCGTTTTTGCGTGTTTCGGGCTGGATAAAATCGGGCACATCTTTGTAAAGCTGCAACAAACGGTCGGCATAATTGCTGATTTTAAAGAAATAAGCTTCTTCCTCAGCCTCGTAAACGGGGCCGCCGCAGTCCGGGCATTTGCCGTCTGTCAGCTGGCTGTCTGTCCAAAAGCTCTCGCAGGGTTTGCAGTAATGGCCTTTATAGCAGCCTTTATAAATATCGCCTTGGTCATACAGACGTTTAAATATCTTTTGTACGCTTTTTACATGATACTCGTCCGTGGTACGAATATAGCGATCATTGCTGATGTTCATCAGTTTCCATAAATCTTTAATGCCGGCAACAATCTCATCTACATATTGTTGGGGTGTAACACCTTTTGCCTCGGCTTTATCTTGGATTTTTTGACCGTGCTCGTCACTGCCGGTTAAAAACATAACGTCATAGCCTTGCATACGTTTATAGCGTGCAATGGCATCACAGGCTACAGTGGTATAGCTGTGGCCAATGTGCAATTTGTCACTGGGGTAGTAAATTGGGGTGGTAATATAAAATGTTTTTTTGTCCATAATGGTATGTTCCTTTCAAGGGGTGCGGCGAATGAGACCGACCCTTTTATATAATATGGTGTAATACAGGTACAATAAATTTGCACCAAATGCCCAACTATTTTATTGTAGCAAAGCAAAAGCGGGTTTTCAATGGATAAAAGGGGTTTTATATGTTGCAGAAATAAAAAAACCGATTATTTTTAAACAAAACGGCATAATTTTACCGCAAAGCTTTACAGGGCAATGCGGTAAAATAAAATTTATAGATTAACGGTAAAAATATAGGGGTTAATGACTGTGCATTTTTTTGCGTGCGGTCATGGCGGCGTTTAAAGCGGCGTTTAAAGCGGCGTTTACGGTAGGACGGTAAATAACTTCAAATTCACCTGCGGTGGTTACAATTTCGCCGGTAAAGTTTTGCTTAAAGCCCAGTACGCCGTACAAAGCTTCACTGTCCTCTTTTTTTATGGCTACACCTTGCATATCGTAAATGGTACAGCCTGTGGATAGTGCCCATTTCATCAGTTCCCACTGTAAAAGGTAGGTTGGGCGCACATTGCGCATTTCGTCGGTGCTGCAGCCGTAAACGTGTGCGGTTTTACCTGCATAGTTTACGGCGATACCGCCGCATAAGGGTTTATCTTCAAAGTAGCACATATAAAGACGGGCGTGCTCGGGGAAAGCGTTTAAAAAGCCCTCCAAATAGCTGCGGGGGCGTATGCTAAAGCCTTGACGCTCTCCGGTTTCGCTGTAAATTTTGTAAAAATCGTCCATTAACTCGTTACCGTGCTTACAGATAACGCCTTTTTTTTGTGGGTAACGAATGTAATATCTGGTGTCGCGCACAAATTTTGCCATTAAATCATCTTCGCTCAAACCGCCGATGTAGGGCAGCATATAGTTATAGCGTGGCTGAATAGTATCTTTAAAAGCGGCATGGGGTGTAAAGCTGCACCCGGCGCCTACCCACACATCAATTACAGCTTGTTCGTCCTCTAAAATATAGGGATCCATTTTTAAAATATGTGCATGATATTTTTTTGCAACCTCTGCGGCACCCTCTAAGATACAGGTGATGGCAGCCTTATCAGAATAATCGCAGACAGGACCGCGCGGTGCGTACATAAGCGCTCCCGGCCCCATAGGCATAATTAAAATACTCATGCCTGCGCAAATAACACCTTGGCCATTTTTAGCAACTACAACTTCATGCTTCCAGTTGCTTTTTACTTTGGCCCAGTTTTTGCTTTGCATAAAACAACCGTGCTCATGGTTTAATACAAAAGCTTCGTAGCTGTCATAGTCTTTTTCTTCTAAAACTTCATAATGTAATGCCTCAATATCCAAAACAGTACCTTCTTTATTATAAAATTATTTATAATTATAGCACAAAACCAACTATATACCAAATTTTACCCGCGGTGTATCGCAGGTTTTTCACAAAAATACCACCTTACAAATTTTGCTTTATCCATGTAAATATGCTATACTAACAAATATATATGTAAATTATAAAACGTGTTTTTCCTTGTTGGGGTTACACAAATATCATTTTAATGAGAAGGTATTAAAAGCATGAGGGTGGTAGTAAAAGTAGGCACCAGCACACTTGCCCATAGTACAGGATGTATCAACATTCGCTTGGTAGAGGCATTGTGCAAAGTATTGTCCGACATAAAAAATGCAGGCCATGAGGTAGTGCTGGTAAGCAGCGGCGCCATTGGCATGGGTGTGGGTAAGCTAGGGCTGAAACAGCGCCCAACCGATATGCCCACAAAACAGGCTTGTGCGGCTATAGGGCAATGCGAGCTGATGTATGTGTATGACAAGCTTTTTACCGAATACAACCATACGACGGCACAGGTGCTGCTTACAGGCAGTGATATTGAGCATGACCGCCGTTGTGACAACGTACAAAATACCATTGCGCGCTTGTTGGATTTGGGTGTAATCCCCGTTATAAACGAAAACGACACCGTGAGCACCGAAGAAATTGAAATTGGTGACAATGATACCTTATCTGCTATTGTGGCGTGTTTGGCAAAAGCCAACCTACTTGTTATTATGAGCGATATTGACGGTCTTTATGACAGTGACCCGCATAAAAATCCAAATGCACGCTTAATTCCCTTAGTAGAGGGGGTTTCGCCGCAGATTATGGCTTTGGCAGGGGGGGCAGGCAGCAGCCTGGGCACAGGAGGCATGGCCACCAAATTAAATGCCGCAAAAATTGCAAATGGCAGCGGCATTGACATGGCGATTGTAAACGGCAAAAATCCTTATATTTTGTATGATATAATAGAAGGTAAGCCGGTAGGCACAAAATTTGTGGCGGAGGTAACAGTATGACCACACAAGCGCTTTTAACAGCGGCAAAAGCAGCAAAAGCCAGTATAGCCTTTGCCGGTACCGATGAAAAAAACGCCCTTTTATGTGCGATAGCCGATAGTCTGCTTGAAAATACAAAAGAAATATTACAGGCAAATGAACAAGATGTACAGGCGGCAAAAGGCACTATTTCAGATGTAATGATAGACCGATTGCAGCTGACAAAGCAGCGTATTGCCGGCATGGCAGAAGGTGTGCGCGCAGTTGCAAATTTACAGGACCCTATTGGCCAGGTAGAGGCTACGGTACATCGGCCCAATGGGCTTTCTATTGAAAAAACACGGGTGCCTTTGGGCGTGGTAGCCATTATTTACGAAAGCCGTCCAAACGTAACAGCAGACGCCGCCGCACTTTGTTTAAAAAGCGGAAACGTGTGTGTGCTGCGTGGCGGTAAAGAGGCAATACATTCTAACATGGCCATTGCAGCCGCTATGCGCAAAGCTGCGGCACAGCAGGGGTTTGATGAAAATATTATCAGCTTTGTACAAGACACCACCCGTGAAAGCGCCAACCAAATTATGGCGGCAAGGGGTTATATAGACTTGCTGATACCGCGGGGCGGCGGCGGCTTGATAAAAGCCTGTGTAGAAAATGCCAAGGTGCCGTGTATTGAAACCGGTACAGGAATATGCCACATTTATATAGATGCCAAAGCCGATGTGGAAATGGCTGTAGAAATATTAAAAAATGCCAAAACCAGTCGTCCAAGCGTGTGCAATGCCGCAGAGGTATGCCTTGTGCATAAAGATATTGCCGACAGATTTTTGCCGCTTGCCAAAAAAGCGTTAGATGAAAAAAATGTGGAGTTGAGACTGTGCTCCAAAGCTCAAAAAATAATAAAAGGAACACCGGCTACAGAACAGGATTTTGACACCGAATTTTTGGACTATATTTTAGCCGTTAAAGTTGTAGACAGCACAGACGAGGCCGTAGCACATATTGCTTGCCACAGCACAGGCCACAGCGAGTGTATTGTTACCCGTGATGCTTTACAGGCAGAAAAATTTACCTGTATGGTAGATTCGGCAGCCGTGTATGTAAATGCCAGTACACGCTTTACAGATGGCGGAGAATTTGGGCTGGGGTGTGAGATGGGTATAAGCACTCAAAAAGTTGGTGCACGCGGTCCTATGGGCCTTTTTGAAATTACCACTTACAAATATATTGTACGCGGTTGTGGGCAGGTAAGATAAAGAGATGTTTCTCTTTTAACATATATGTATGTGCAAAATAAGCACAAGCAATCAAACTGCAATAAGGAGACATTATGGCAAATATAAATAATACAAAAGAGATGGAACCGAAAAACGGACGTCGTCGTCGCCGCCAGATAATTGGTGCAATTTTAACTTTATTGGTGGTTATTGGCGTAATAAGCGTAATTGTTAGCGGTGTGCATGCAGTACAGTGGCTGTTGGACGATACCGAAGAAAAGCTGGAATTTGAGGATCGTGTGGCAACTGTTGTGATGCTGGACCCCCTGCCCTTTGAAAGCTTGGAGGCAGCCAATCAGGACTTTTTACTGCAGGTATCTATTTGGATGACGTTGACAAACGAAAACGTAGACCTGTATGAGCGTGACGATGTGGGCGCACTTTTGTTGCCCGTAATTGATATTGACCGTAACGCTGCAAAATTGTTTGGGCCCAACTACAAATTGACACACCAGACCTTTGAAGACCAAGGCATGACCTTTATGTATGACGAAGAGAGCAAACGCTACACCATACCCATTACAGGTCAAGTTGGTAACTACACCCCGCAGGTGGTAAGCATTAAAAATGAGAGCAATACAAAACGTGTGACGGTAGGTTATGTAAGCCCCTACGGCGCCTCCGGCGAGTTTGTAACCACCCGCACAAGCAACAAACCTGCCAAGTATATGGATTATATCTTTACAAAAATTAACAAAGAGTACTACTTGTGCGCGATACAGGACAGCGAAACAAAGCCTGAAATTCACACCGGCAGCAGCAGTCAACCACCTGTAGTAGAGCAAGATGTAAACCAAATCGTAGAAGAGGCTGCCGATAACAGAGAAGCACAGGCACAGGCAGAGGTAGATGCAGCACAGTCTCAGGCAGCGCTTGAGCAGCCGACAGAGGAAACACCTGCTGAAGAAACTCCCGCAGCGTAGCTGAATAAAAAGTATCAAAATAAACAAAGCACCTCTCACCGCGTGAAATCCACGATGAGAGGTGCTTTTGTTGTTTTTTTTGTACAAATGTGCTACAATTAACAAATTGTAAAGTATAATTGCCCTGGCTAAACAGCATAGTGGATATTTATTTTAAACGTTAGTTTGGGAGTGGAAATTAGATGAAAGAAAATCAAAAGGTTTTTCATATATTAGATGGTATCTCTGATGGAGTTTTGTTGGTTGCTGCCGTAATTTTGGCTTATCTGGTTCGTTTTCACGTTTTAAACGGCTCGGAAAAGCGCCTGCCGTTAGAAACGTATTTAATTGGTTGTATTGTTATTGTACCTATTATGCTTGTAATATACAATGTATATGGTTTATATAATGCTTATTCTGCACGCCGCTTTGAGAAAGAGTGCTTTACTGTTTTTTTGTGCAACAGTATAGGTGCCATAGGCGTAATTGGGGTGCTGTACACCGTTAAATTTATGGACGTTTCGCGTTTTACGGTGGCATTATGGCTTGTTTTCAATACACTCTTTATGGTTTTAAAGCGTGTTGGCGTACGCGCAGTGCGTAGAGATATGAGCAAAAAGGGGTTAAACCGCAGAGAGGTATTGATTGTAGGTGGCGGAGAACTTGCCAGCCAATATTTAGATACCATTACCAAAGAGAACGAGCTGGGTTTTGTGCCTATTGGCTACATTGCGCCAACCTCTAATTTAAACGCCGCTTATCTGGGCGATTTTTCCGTATTAGATGAACCTGTCCAGGCGCGAGGTGCCGTCGGGACAACCGCTTTCGAGCTCTCTTATATATTCCTTATATAATAAGGCGATATCGAGCGCCTTTTTCTTCGTGTTGCCGCCAAGGCCTGCGGCCGAGTCTTCTATGTCCTCCGGTGCGTGGCCGTTGTTTCGGAAAGAGGTTATCACGGCGTA
>JAQUTM010000151.1 GCA_028694405.1 Oscillospiraceae bacterium | reverse complement strand
ATACGCAGGCCCGCAGTAAGCTGGAATATGCGGTTTACAATGCGGCACAGGGCATTATCACTACGCCTATTATCAAAGCAGAGGCAATGCAAGATGCACGCCGCGTTTTTGCCCACAAAATTGTTGGGGCAGAATTTCCAAATGTAAAGCCCATTACACAAGTGCCGGCAAGTGATGATATTATTTTTGACGAAAACGATATCAATGTGGTGTTTACAGGTTTGCTTTATAGTGACATACGCAACCCGGAATACACACTGGAGCTTTTCAGCCGCATTCAAAACCCAAAATTGAAGCTCTATCTGATAGGGGGCGGCTGTCCTGCCACAGTGGCAAAGTACAAACAAATTATGGGCTCGCGGTTAATTGTAAATGAGGGCATTTCTATGCAGGCCAGCTTTAACTGTATGAGTAAAGCGGATATATTGCTCAATATTGGCAATACGGCAACCAACCAGGTGCCAAGTAAAATATTTGATTATTTTAGCATAGGCGGCCCCATTGTAAATGTATGTAAAAGCCGTAGCTGCCCAACACTGCCCTATGTTAAGCATTACCCGCTGAGTTTAAATTTATTTGAGGAACAAAATTGTTTGCAACAGCAGGCAGAAGCACTGGAACATTTTTGCGTACAAAAAGCAGGTCAGAAGGTGCCTTTTGCCATGACAGAAAAGCTATATGCGCCCAGCACAGCTTTTTATGTGGCAAAACAGTTTCACTGTGCGTTGACCAAACCACATACAAACCGGTGTAAGTAGCTGTTTAAAGCTTTGGTTACCGTGCTTTGGCGTGCAAAAGCCCTGCAAAATGCGGGGTTAACCGCAACACGACAGTTTACTGCAAAACACAGAGATAGGATATGCCAAAGAGAGGGCACACGATGAAAATTTTATGGGTTAGCAATACTTGTATTCCGCAAGCAGCGGAACTGGTAGGTACAGCGGCTGATGTAGGCGGCGGCTGGGTGGCGGGTCTTGCGCAAACGCTTTTACAAACCGAGCATATGTTGATTAGCTGTTGGCCTGTGGGCACCAAAACACCTTTGGTTACCGCAAGCAAAGATAACTTTACCTGCTATAATTTTCCCCGTCATTTGGTGCGCAGAGAACGGTATCTGCCCAACACGGAACGGCGCTTTGCAGAGATATTTCAAAAGGAGCAGCCGCAGATTATTCACATTTTCGGCACCGAATATCCTCACACACTTGCCGCGGTAAACGCCGCGCAAAGGGTAGGTATGTTGTCTCGGGTGTGTGTTTCGGTACAGGGGTTAATCGGCGCCTGCGCAGAGGTGTACAATGCAGGGCTGCCAAATACGGCTTTGCACAAATATACGCTGCGAGATTTTGTAACCCGGAACAATCTTTTTCAGCAGCAGAGAGAATTTGCTGCCAGAGGAGAGCTGGAAACCCGTGCTTTACAAAAGGTAAAACACGTTATAGGGCGAACTGCTTGGGACAAAGCTTATGTACGGGCTTGTAACCCCAACGCTGTCTATTACGCCTGCAACGAAACCTTGCGCGACGCCTTTTACAGCGGCGTGTGGCAGTACAAAAACTGCTTGCCTTACAGTATTTTTACAAGCCAGTGCGGATATCCCTTAAAAGGATTTCACTTTTTATTGCAGGCTATGCCGCAGGTGCTAAAAGTGTATCCACAGGCACATCTGTATACAACAGGGCCTAACTTAACCGCCCTTACGCCTTTACAAAAATTGACAGGCAGTTATTACGCTGTTTACTTGGCAAAACAGATAAAAGAACTGGGTTTGTCAGGGCATATAACCTTTTTAGGCGGCTTAAGCGCCTTACAGATGAAAGAACAATACCTAAAAAGCAACGTATTTGTCTCGCCCTCCTCTATTGAAAATTCTCCAAACAGCGTGGGAGAAGCTATGCTGTTAGGCATGCCTGTTGTGGCAAGCAGCGTAGGGGGCACAAACAGTGTGTTTACGCCCAATGAGGACGGGCTTGGTTACGCCTTTCAAGACACGCAGGCTTTGGCACAGGCAATTATAACGTTGTTTGCCGATAGCGCACGCGCCGCAGAAATGGGGCAACACGCTCGCCTGCACGCACAGCAAACACACGATGCCAAAAAAAACCTTGCCGACATTTTAAGCGTATACAGAGATATTTGCGGCGCATAAGCGGTATGAAAATGACAGAAAACAGCAGCTATTTGTATAGACATACAGAGCAGGTAAAAGCGATTGTTTTACCCAAAACGCAAGCAGAAAGCGGGGAGCTAGCATGAAAATAACGTTTTTTTCTAATTTTTTAAATCATCATCAGCTGCCGCTGTGCCATGCGTTTTGCGCTATGCCGCAGGTAGAGTTTACTTTTGTGGCAACACAGGCGTTTAACAGCGGCGTGGTTTCGGCAGGATATACCGATATGAACACTGCCTATGATTTTTGCCTGCCTGCCTACTTAAATGAAGAAAATGCCCATAGGGCACAAAGCCTTGCACAGGAGAGTGATTTTGTGATAATCGGCAGTGCGCCTATGAGCATTGTAAAGCGGCGCATAGCACAAAACAAGCCTGTGCTGCGCTATAGCGAGCGCCTGTTTAAACCGTTGGAGATGAACCCGGACACCTTAAAAACAAAGCTGTACTTATGGCTGCATTACACCCGCTTTAAAAATAAAAGAGTGTATTATCTGTGTGCCAGTGCCTATTTGGCAGGCGAGCTGAAAGGCTTAGGCATCAGCGAGAAAAAAATGTTTCGGTGGGGGTATTTTCCACAAGTAATAACAGACCAAAAAACTTTAAATTGTATAAAAAAGAACCCGGCGCCACAGCTTTTGTGGGCGGGACGCATGATAAACTGGAAGCACGCCGAGCTTGCCATTGAGGCCGCTGCACAGCTAAAGGCAGAAGGGTACACCTTTTTGCTGATAATGATAGGCGACGGCGTTTGCAAAAACGAGCTGGCAGCTTTAGCCGCGCAAAAAGGTGTGCAGGACTGTGTTGCATTTACAGGCGCATTACAGGCCGCTGATGTAACTGCCAAAATGCAGCAGGCAGATGTTTTTATTGCCACCAGTGACTATAACGAGGGCTGGGGTGCTGTTGTCAACGAGAGCATGGCAAGCGGCTGTGCGGTAGTGGCAAGCCATGCAATGGGCAGCGTGCCGTACCTGATACAGCATGGACAAAACGGTCTTGTTTTTGAAAGCGGAAATTTACCGCAGCTTACCTATAGACTGCGGCAACTGCTTGAGGATAAAGCGCTTTGTGCTGCACTGGGCAAAAGCGCACAGCAAACCATAAAAGAACAGTGGAATGCACATACCGCGGCACAAAATTTGGTTCAGCTTTTGCAAAATAATATGCAGCCCACAGTGCAAAGCGGCCCCGCCGCCTATGCACCCGCCATTGCCCAAGAGGATATGGCGGCTTTTACGATTTTACCCGCACAGGAGACAGAGAATGACGAATGAACTTATGGTAAGCGTTGCCGTAATTACCTATCGGCAGGAACAGTATATTCGCCGTGCGCTGGACAGCATTTTGGCACAGCAGGTAAATTTTAAATACGAGATTGTAATTGGGGAGGACAAAAGCCCTGATAATACCCGTGAGATTTTAGCGGAATATGCGGCTCGTTACCCGGATATGATTCGTGTGCTGCCAAGACCCGAAAATTTAGGTGCAAGCCGTAATATTTACGACGTTTACACCCGATGCAACGGCAAATACATTGCCAATTTGGAGGGGGACGACTACTGGACAGACCCAAAAAAGCTACAGCTACAGGTAGATTTTTTAGAGCAAAACCCCCAATATATCGGCACAACTCATTTTTACAGGTATGTAGATGTGGCGGAAAATCATCTGCCGGAGCTGACGGAAAAGTACGGACAAAACCCTGACTGCGTCTATGCCATGGCGGACTATGAGCAATTTTTAATGCCGGGGCAGCTTGCCACTCTTGTTTTTCACAATTTGTTCAAACAGCCGCAGTACAACTATAGTATAATGTACACAGCCGACCGTTTGGTTAGCGACCGCACCATTGCGCTTATTTTGGTTTTGGCAGGTAAGCTGTACCGCTTGCCTCGCTTTATGAGTGATTATCGCTGGATGAGCCACGGAGAACATGTACAGGATATTGACCAAAAAAATTTGTACGAGAGCTTTTGCTACTATCAAAAGCTAAAGCAGTGGGCAAAGCAAGAGGCGCACACAGACGTTAGCTTTTGCGCCGCCGAGGCAGATTTATTTTACAGTGCGGCTTATAACTGTATTTTACACCCCGCCAAAGAAAACAATAAAATTGCCGTACGCATTTTTAAGCAGTGTACAGGCAAGGGCAAATTAGCAGCAGGGCTTATAAAAAATTTAGCGGTGCTTACGGCAAAAAAATTGCGGGGCACAGTTTCAAAATAAAAAAGAAAAAAGGCAGGGGACTGCCCACAGGGAGACACATGGAAGACAGAAGCAAAAATATACAAGGAAAAATTGCAACAAGCCTTGTGTGGAAATTTTTAGAGCAGTTTGGCCAGCAATTTATGGCAATTATTGTAAGCATGGTGTTGGCGCGCTTACTCAATTCTAACGATTACAGACCCGTTACCTTGATAAACGCCATTATTGCGGTGGCAAGTGTTTTTGTAACAAGCGGCTTTTCCACAGCGTTGATACAAAAGAGCGAGGTAGACGACGAGGATTACTCCAGCGCGTTTTATCTGTGCTTTGGCGTGGCTGCACTGGCATACATTGCCCTGTTTTTTGCGGCACCCTTTGTGGCGGATTTTTACGGCATACCCAGCCTTACCGCCATGCTGCGCGTGATGACCCTTACCCTGTTTTTGGGCGCCGTAAACAGCGTGCAAAGTGCGGTAATCAGCCGCAATATGCAGTTTAAAAAATACTTTTACTCCAGCCTTGCGGGTATTATTGCAAGCGGCACCGTGGGCATTACCATGGCATATAACGGCTTTGGCACATGGAGCCTTGTGGCAAGCAACCTAACCAGCACAGCCGTGATTACCCTTGTGTTGTGGTTTACCGTAAAGTGGCGGCCCAAGCTTGTGTTTAACGTGGCAAAGGCAAAGGCGCTGTTTAATTACGGCTACAAGCTGCTGTTAAGCGGTTTGCTGGACAGCCTGTTTAACAACATTTACCCCATGATTATTGATAAAATGCAAAGCCTAAACCCTGCAATGGCAAGCCAAAACGACAGTATGTCTGCCTATTACGCCAAGGGTAAGGACCAACCCAATTTGATTATCAACAACATCAACAACGCCATTCAAGGCGTAATGTTTCCAGCGTTTAGTGCTGTGCAGCAGGATAGAGCAGAGCTGAAAAAGATGGCAAAGCGCACCATTACCACCAGCTGCTTTGTTATTTTTCCAATATCTATCGGTCTTGCGGCAGTTGCGCGCCCTCTTATTTTGCTGATGTATACCGACACTTGGGCGGGGGCAATTCCCTTT
>JAQUTM010000150.1 GCA_028694405.1 Oscillospiraceae bacterium | reverse complement strand
TGCGCCGCACCCAAAGCAGTAAAAGCTCTGTGTTTCCGGATACACCACAAACGAGGGCGTTTTTTCGTTGTGAAAGGGGCAAAGGCCGGTATAGGTTCGGCCTCGTCTGCGCAGCTGTACATTGCTACTTATTACATCTACAATGTCGTTGCGCTGTGTAAGTTCAAAAATATAATCCTGCGATATTGCCACCGAGCCACCTCCTTTGGTTATTTGCTAAAGCGGCCTTTAAAGTACCTGCCATTTTTTAGGTATAAATAAATCTTCAAACGTGCGGCTTGCAAAATCGTCACTCATGCCGCTGATATAGTCTGTAACTGCGCGGGGTATGCTGTCCGTCTTTGCAATGGTTTGGTACATCAGTGGCATTTTAGCGGGATTTTTACAAAAATACTCGTATAATTCTGTAATCAGCTTTTCCACCTTGTGCTCTTCTATTTTTGCCTGACTATCCAAATACACGGTGTCGTACATAAATTTATGCAGCAGCTCATATTGCCGGTTCACCGCCTGACTCATCTTCAGCTCTTTATCCGAATTTTCTACTAAATCGGTTATCAAAGTTGTAATGCGCCGGCTTTTTGTATCACCTAATGTATCTACCACACTTTTCGGCAGCTGCTCTTGGCACAATACTCCCGCAGTAATTGCGTCCTCTATATCATGGTTAATGTAGGCAATACGGTCAGCATAACGCACGGCACAGCCCTCCAGCGTATAGGCCCAATCGCCCTTTGTGTGGGTTACAATGCCATTAACCACTTCTCTGGTAAGATTAAGCCCACGCAAATCCCGCTCCAAAATTTCTACAACGCGGCCGCTTTGTATATAATGATAGTATCCTGTAGGACTGAGCAAATTCAGCACACGCTCGCCCTCATGGCCAAAGGGGGTATGTCCCAAATCGTGCCCCAGCGCAATGGCTTCTGTTAAATCTTCATTTAACCGCAAACTGCGGGCAATGGTACGCGCAATTTGGCTAACCTCTAAGGTGTGGGTTAAGCGTGTACGATAATGGTCTCCCTCGGGAGATAAAAAAACCTGTGTTTTTTGTTTAAGCCGCCTAAACGCTTTACAATGTAAAATACGGTCTCTGTCCCGCTGAAAATCCGTGCGCATTTCACATTTTTCTTCCACACGGGCACGGCCGCGGGTATTTTGAGACAAACAGGCATTTTCTGATAAGGTGCAACGCTCTATCCACTCTGTTTTTTCTCGTATGTTCATCGCGCACCTCCCTTATCTGCATCAGCTTTTCTTTGTAAAAAAAAGAAATCTCCATATAGGTTATACGACATTCTCTGCAATATTCCTCTTTTTTTCTTGCAAATTGCAAAAACAATTTTTTACAGCAGCATTTTCCGCTAAAAAGCCGTATGATAGGGGTCACTTACTTCAATTTTTGCACTGCCGCGTGTCAACTCTGTCAATTTCGTAAGTAATTCGGTTTGGGTTCCCTCCAGCATATCAAATTTTAAAGTTACGGCACTGCCATACTCTACGGGCTGCAACCGTCCGCCGGCTTCCTCTACAAATTTTAAAGCACTATCGTGCAGTGCATAATCTATGGTAAGTTGAATACGCACACAAACGCTTATTGTTACTATTTTTGCGGCTTCCAGCGCCGCTTGCGCGCTTTGTGTATAAGCGCGCACCAATCCCCCTGTCCCCAGCAATGTGCCGCCAAAATAACGCGTTACTACAATAACGGCGTTGGAAACGTGGGCGTGCCGCAGCACTTCTAAAACAGGCAAGCCTGCGGTTTTGGCAGGTTCTCCGTCATCGCTGTACCGTGTACGGCCCTCTTCCCGAAGTAAATATGCATATACATTATGGTTGGCTGTACGGTGCCGGGCACGAATATCATTTAAAAATTCCAGAGCCTTTTCCTCGGTATCCGCAAAAGATATGTGGCCTATAAACTCACTTTTCTTTTCAATCAGCGTGGCCTGTGCCTGCCCCTGTACGGTTTTATAGCTTTCCAAGTAAAACGCCTCCCTGCAATTTGTGGTATAACCAAAAATAAAGGGCGGTTGCAACAACCGCCCTTCGATTTTTTAAATTAGTCCAAGTTGAAACGCTTTTTAAATCTGTCAACACGTCCGCCGGAATCAACCAGTTTCTGTTTACCAGTGTAAAAAGGATGACATTTGGAACAAACCTCAACGTGGATATCGCCTTTTGTGCTACGAGTTTTGATAACCTCACCGCAAGCGCAGGTAATGGTAGCTTCCTCGTATTTAGGATGGATGCCCTCTTTCATTTATGGTTCACCTCTTTCTGAAATTGAATGATTTAGTCGCATATTAGTTGGTATGCGCAACACACAATTCATTATTGCAAACATTATGGTAACCCATAATGCTGTTCTAGCGATTGCTATAATAGTTTAGCATAGCAGTAATAAAAATGCAACACATTTTTGCCTACAACCTTTTATTTTACAGGTTTATTTTACAATTATTGCTTAAAAGCCAAGTAATTTGTTCATTTGCTGTGCCAGTTCTGTTCTTAAAGCGTCTGCCTGTGCCAAATTTACACCCTTGGTAGAGTAATACACTTTAATTTTAGGCTCCGTGCCGCTGGGACGTACAATTACGTTAGCGCCGTTGTCTAAATAGTACGTTAAAACGTTGGCGGCCGGCAGTTCAATTTTTTGTGTTTGCCCGGCCATTACATCTGTCATTTCATGGGTTTGATAATCTGCAATTTTTACAACACTGTAACCGCCGATAGCTTTTGGTGCGTTCGCTCGCAGGTCTGCCATAATTGCTTTCATTTTGTCCATGCCCGCAAGACCTTCAAATTCAAAGCTGTCTACTTTGTGCAGATAGCGACCAAACTTCGTGTAAATTTCCTCCAACGCTTTTAAAACGCTGCTGCCTACACTCTTGTAATATGCCGCCATTTCACAAATCAGCATGCTGGCTACTATAGCGTCCTTATCACGCACATAAGTGCCTGAAAGGTAACCGTAGCTCTCTTCAAAACCAAATACAAAACGCTCAGCTTCACCCTTTTGCTCCAAAAGCAAAATCTGTTCGCCGATAAATTTAAAGCCGGTCAATACGTTAATAGGCTCTACTCCGTAGCTCTTTGCCACTTCATCGGCCAAATTGGTTGTTACGATGCTCTTTACCATAATAGGATTTTTGGGCATAGTTTTATTCTCTATGCGCGCCGCGCAGATGTAATCCAGCAGCAGCACTCCTACTTCATTGCCGCTTAACAGCTTGTAGCTGCCATCTTCATCTTTAACGGCAATTCCCACACGGTCTGCGTCAGGGTCTGTTGCAAGCAGTAAATCGGCACCTGTTTTTTCTGCCAGAGCTAACCCCTTTGCCAATGCCTCTTTGATTTCAGGGTTAGGGTATGGACAGGTTGGGAAATGCCCGTCCGGATATTCCTGCTCGGGCACCACCGTAATATCATCTATGCCGATATCGCCCAACACACGGCGCACAGGCACGTTGCCGCTGCCGTTAAGCGGGGTATAAACAAGCTTTAACCCTGCCGATTTGCACAGGTTTGGACGCACACTTTGTGCTTTGATATTGTCATACAGCGCCTCGGTAACACCTTCACCGATATATTTTATTATGCCCTGCTCCATCGCCTCGTCAAAAGGCATGGTTTTTACGTCGTCAAATATATCTGTATTCTGAATTTCGGCATATACTGCGTCAGCCGCCTCTGTCGTCATTTGGCAGCCGTCAGGTCCATATGCTTTGTAGCCGTTATATTTTGCGGGATTGTGGCTGGCTGTAACCATAATACCGGCGTCACAGTGTAAATACCGTGTGGCAAAGCTAAGTGCCGGCACAGGCATTAGCTCTTTATAAATGTGCACCGCAATACCGTTGGCGGCCAAAACCTCCGCTGCGGTTTTGCTGAAAACATCACTTTTAATGCGGCTGTCAAAGCTGATTGCTACGCTGTTTTTTGCCTTTTGCTTGTTTAGATAGTTTGCAAGGCCTTGGGTAGCCTTGCGTACCACATAGATATTCATGCGGTTTGTACCTGCGCCGATTACACCGCGCAGCCCCGCTGTGCCAAAGGCAAGTTCTACAGCAAAACGATCCTTTATCTCTTCTTCGTTGCCCTGTATGCTCAACAGTTCGGGGGCCAAATCCTTATCCTCCAGCTGTTTAGACAGCCAGCGCTCGTATTCTTTTTTATACATAAACATAACCACCTTTTTCAAAGTTTCCGTGTTGTGCATGCGTTTAAAACATGTGCCTAATAAAGGATAATATCCATTATTTGTATTTTATATTGTAATGCTTTTTGCGCCGCTTTGTCAATGAAAGGGGCAGATATTATGCTGTTTTTTACTTATCACTTACAAAGTTGCATTCGTTTAAACGATATTGTACTATTATAATAACAAAATTATATGTTAAAATGTAAAATTTGTACGGGTTTAAATCCAAGGAGGCATATATGTTTGCAAAAGTGGCAAGTTTAGGGGTATCCGGGCTTTCGGGTTTTGGGGTTACGGTAGAAGCCGATATTAGCGGTGGACTGCCCCAGTTTGCTCTTGTGGGCTTACCCGACAGTGCCGTAAAAGAAGCCACAGACCGTGTACGCAGTGCTTTAAAAAACAGTGGCTTTACTTATCCTGTCAGCCGCATTACCGTTAATCTTGCCCCCGCAGACGTACGCAAAACAGGCCCTGTGTACGATTTACCGGTTTTATTGGCTGTACTGTGTGCAAGCGGCCAGCTGGCTTCTATCGGCCCCGAAAACGCTTTTGTAGGCGAGCTCAGCCTAGACGGCACCGTGCGCCCTGTAAACGGCGTATTATCCATGGCAATCGCAGCCAAGGAATGTGGCATTACCCGCTTGTTTGTGCCCGCTCAAAACGTGGCAGAGGCGGCCTCCGTTGGCGGAATTTCCGTTTTTGGAGTGCAAACGGCGTTACAGGCAGTTATGCACTTAACGGGAGAACAACTTCTCTCTCCCACCCACTCTACCGTTTTTACACCTGTAGTAAGTATAAACACACTAGCAGATTTTGCCGATGTACACGGTCAGCCCGAGGCCAGACGCGCACTGGAGATAGCCGCCGCTGGCCACCACAATGTAATTATGATTGGCCCCCCGGGCGCGGGAAAAAGTATGCTTGCAAAACGCATACCGGGCATTTTGCCTCCGTTTACTTTAGAAGAAGCTACCGAAACCAGTAAAATATACAGCGTAACCGGTTTGCTGCCCAAAGGTCAAGGTCTGCTTCGTACGCGTCCCTTTCGCTCTCCCCACCACACTGTCAGTTCTGCGGGGCTTTCGGGGGGCGGCAATCCGCCGCGTCCGGGAGAATTAAGCTTAGCCCACAACGGTGTTTTATTTTTGGACGAGCTGCCTGAATTTCCACGCCAAGCCCTGGAACAGCTGCGCCAGCCTTTAGAGGACGGTAACATCACGGTAAGCCGTGTTTCGGGCAGTGTTGCC
>JAQUTM010000149.1 GCA_028694405.1 Oscillospiraceae bacterium | reverse complement strand
GCCGTTACACCTGCCATGCACCCCCAGCATATGGAGAGCATGCAGTTAAGCGAAGCCCAAAAGGAGCAGGTGCGCAGTTGGTTTAAAAGCAGTGTACCGATGACAAATACTGTTTCGACGCCTGCGTTGTTAGAGGTGAAAAATCTGTGCTTTGGCTACCAAGAAGGGCAGCGTACGCTGGAGGACGTTAGCTTTGCGGTAAGGAAAGGCGAGATGTTGAGCATTGTAGGGCGCAACGGTGCAGGCAAAAGTACGTTAAGCAAGCTGATTTGCGGCTTTGAGCAGGCAGACAGCGGCGACGTAATTTTAAACGGCAAAAACCTTGCAGGCCAAACCATAAAGGAACGCGCTTTGCATATTGGATATGTAATGCAAAACCCAAACCAAATGATAAGCAAGCCTATGATTTTTGATGAGGTTGCCATGGGATTGCAAATGTTGGGGCTTGAGGAAAAAGAGGTGCGCGCCAGAGTAGAGGAGACATTAAAAATTTGCGGCCTGTACGAGTTTCGAAATTGGCCCATATCTGCCCTTAGCTTTGGACAAAAAAAGCGTGTAACCATTGCCAGTGTATTGGTTATGCAGCCCGAGATTATTATTTTGGACGAGCCTACCGCAGGGCAGGATTTTAAGCGTTATACGGATATTATGGAGTTTTTGCGCAGCTTAAACAGCCGCGGCATTACAGTTATTATGGTTACACATGACATGCATTTGATGTTGGAATACACACCGCGCGCTTTGGTATTTAACCGCGGCCGATTGATAGCCGACACCAGTGCTGCCGCCATTTTATGTAACCCTGCATTGGTAGAGGAAGCCAGTTTAAAAGAAACCAGCCTGTTTACCTTGGCAAATGTGTGTGGCATTACCCCGCAAGAGGCCTTTGTACAGCACTTTATTGATTATGACAGGGAGGTGCGCAGCAATGGCTAGCCAACCGTTAACTCTATCGTACCTTAATCGCGATAGTTTTATTCATCGCCTTACAGGCACGGCAAAGCTTGTGTTTTTCTTTTTGTGGAGCATTGCCGTTATGATTACCTACGATACCCGCGTACTGGTTTGTATGTTGGCAGTTAGCGTGGTATTATTTGCGGTAAGCAAAATTAAATTTAGTGATATTCGGTTTGTAGCCTATTTGGCACTGGTGTTTTTGCTGTTAAACAATCTGTTTGTATATTTGTTTAGCCCCGAGTACGGCGTGGAAATTTACGGCACGCGCCATTTGCTGGTGCAGCTGATAGGACATTACACCATTACTACAGAGCAGCTGTTTTACATGTTTAACATGACGCTGAAAATTATTACCGTAATACCGGTAGCTTTACTGTTTATTACCTGCACCAACCCCAGTGAATTTGCAGCCAGTTTAAACAGCGTGGGCATAAGCTATCGGGTAGGGTATGCGGTTTCAATCGCGCTGCGCTATATACCGGACATACAGCGCGAATACCGCCAGATAAGCCAAGCACAGCAGGCACGCGGAATTGATTTATCCGGTAAGGATAAATTGAGCACACGTTTAAAAAACAGTGCTGCCATTATTATGCCGCTTATTTTAAGCAGCATTAACCGCATAGAAGTAATTAGCAACGCGATGGAGCTGCGCGGGTTTGGCAAAAAAGAAAAGCGGACATGGTATGTGCTGCGCCCATTTAAACGCAACGACTATTTGGCTATTGCGGGAGCGATTTTGGTGTTAACCGCCTCCGTGGCTATTACTTTTTATGATGGCAGCAGATTTTACAATCCGTTTATTTTGTAAAATTTATTCCTTAGCGGATATAACAAGAGACAGGTATGGTTTATAAAAAGCAAGGCTTTTACCGAAAGCCTTGCTTTTTATCCTAAACTGTAAAAAAAACAGTAGACTGAGAACGCAAAGCTGCGGATTTTTTTATAAAAAGTATAAATATGGGTTGACAACTTTTTTTAAATGTAGTATTATATTTTAGCAGCCTGTGGAGGCAAGACGAAAGTCGAATAATCTGTGCCTATAGCTCAGCTGGATAGAGCATCTGCCTTCTAAGCAGAGGGTCAGGGGTTCGAGTCCCTTTAGGCACGCCAATTTATTATGGTGGATGTAGCGTAGTTGGTTAACGCGCCAGTTTGTGGCACTGGAGACCGTGGGTTCGAGTCCCATCTTCCACCCCATTTAAAAAAAGCTGTAAGGCTAGCTTTTCAGCTTTTATACTGGGCTGTCGCCAAGTGGTAAGGCAACGGACTTTGACTCCGTCATTCCGATGGTTCGAATCCATCCAGCCCAACCAGAGACTTGTTACTTGTAAAAGTAGCAAGTCTTTTTTTATTTATAAATAAATATAGTGTAAAAACATAAATTACAGCGGCAAAACCAAAGGTGAACTAAATGGCGAGGAAACGAAACTAACGGTAGGTTGCAAAAAAAGCCTATAAGCCTTACTATAAAAATATCAAAGGCAAAGGAGAACGGTTATGAAGAGTAAAACATTGGGAATTATGATTTCGTCGTTAAGAAAGCAAAAGGGCATGACACAGCTGGAGCTTGCAAATTTGATGCAGGTTACCGACAAGGCGGTGTCAAAATGGGAGCGGGATATTTCTTGCCCCGACATTAACGCTTTGCCAAAGCTTGCAGAGATATTGGGTGTGTCTGTTGATGAGCTGATGCAATGTAAAAAAGAGGAAGAAAACAGCCCAAAAAGTGACGTTAAAGGTATTATTGACACCATACTTAAAGCAATTCCGGTGGCAATGGGTGTAGCTGTAGTTGTGCTTTCTGTTTTAACAGAGTTGGAACCCGCAAGCGCAGCCATTTTGCTTGGCATTGGCGTGGCAAGCGGAGGAATTGCAGGATTAAACAGCAAGCAGGAGTGAGCAACATAAACGCTTAAGGCAAGGTTGGAAGATATATAAAGTGTAGGCTTACACAACTAAGCTGCAAAAAAATAAAAACAAGGTATCGCAATCAACTGCGATACCTTGTTTTTTGCATTTTACTTTTTGCTTATAAAAAACTGAAAAGTTTAAAGCACAACTGTGCTAGCTTTTATTTTTCTTTAAAAACAGCCGCAGCCCTTGAAGCGGTTTTTTGTTGGCAAGTGCTACAATGCCCTCTACCTGCGCGGTACCTACGCTGCCGCCTGAAAACATGGCAAGAGAACGCAAGGGCATGGAAAAAAGCATGGTTTGTGCCATGCGGGAAACGTCATCTTGACTGGCGTCGCCACCAAATTTTGCAATGTTTTTTTGTACCTGTTGCAATAAAATGCGGCCGATAAAGGTGTGCTGAATATCGCCTAAGGTGGAGTTGTGAGAAAACGGCTGTTTGCTGTCTGTGGTTTGGGGCAAAGCACGCTCCAAAAGCTGTGCAAAGTCATCGCGAGACACCTGTAAGGGTACCGACAGGGCATGATAAGAGGGGAGAGCTTGCGCCTGGGCAAGCAGCGTCTCCATGTCGTCACCTGCAACCTCAACGGCAGCGGTTAGGGGTAAATCGCGGCTGGAAAAGCCTACAGATACGTTGTAGGAGCCGCCCTCAATACACCACCCAGACACTTTGGTGTTATAGTAGGCAAAGCTGCGGCTGTCCAGCAAAAAGGTAACCTGTGCTGTTTCTGCGGGGTTTAGGGTAACACGTTCAAAACCTTTTAATTCTTTTGGTGCACGCAAAATTTTGCTTTCCTGCGCAAATCCCACATACAGCTGCACTACCGTGCTGCCGCAGCGGCTGCCTGTATTTTTTACCGTAACCTGTGCGGTAAAGGTGTTTTTGTCTGTAGCGTTAATTTGCAGGTTTTCCACAGAAAAATCGGTATAGGACAAGCCATAGCCAAAGGGATAGGCAACGGCACAACCGGCGGCATCATAATAGCGATAGCCCACAAAGATACTTTCGCGGTATTCCACGCTGCGGTTTTGTGTGGCGTACCAAGGGGTGCAGGGTACATCTTCAAGGCGCAGAGGCCAAGTTTCTGCCAAGTGTCCGCCGGGGTTAACGTCGCCAAAAAGCACATCAACACAGGCGCTGCCACCCGCTTGCCCTGCAAGATATTGCAATAAAATACCATCTACTGCGTCGCGCCACGGTAATACCACCGGTGCCCCGCATTGCAGCACCACCACAGTGTGCGGGTTGGCGGCTGCCACCGCCGCAATAAGCGCGTTGTGGGTATCGGGCATGGAGAGGTTGGCACGGTCAAAGCCTTCGCTTTCGTAGGAGTCCGGTAAACCGGCAAATACAACTGCTGCGTCGGCTTGCTGTGCCAGTGCCACCGCTTGCTGCAGCAAGGCATCGGCGTCGGCGTCGATGTCGCCCTCAGCGGGATAGCCATCAGCATATAGGGGGAAAATATCTTGGCTTTGAGCCGCCTGTAAAGCATTGTCTAAAAAGGCGGGGTTAATTTTACTGCTGCCAGCACCCTGATAGCGCGGATATTTTGCCATGCGCCCCAAAAAAGCAACCTTAGCTGTTTTGCTTAAAGGTAAAATATTGCTTTTGTTTTGCAGCAGTACGGTGCCTGCGGCGGCAATGGTGCGCGCCAGTTGGTGGTGCTCTTTGTTATTGTTAGAGGGTGGGGTGTGGGGTTCTTGCGCTTGCAGCACAAGTTGCAATATGCGCTCTACACAGGCGTCCAGCTTACTTTGGGGCAAGGTGCCTGTGCGCACGGCGTTTACAATGGCATTGACGCTATCCTGCCCAACGCCCGGCATCTCCAAATCAAGGCCCGCCATTATGCCTGCAATGCGGTCGTTAACGGCACCCCAGTCACTTACCACAACGCCGTCAAAACCCCATTCCCTGCGCAGTACGTCAGTAAGCAGCCAGGCGCTATCAGAGGCATAGGTGCCGTTAAGACGGTTGTAGCTGCACATAACTGTCCAAGGCTTTGCCGCTTTTACGGTGTGCTCAAAGGGGGAAAGATAAATTTCGCGCAGTGCCCGCTCATCTACTACGCTGTCGCTAACCATGCGCAGCGTTTCTTGGCTGTTGGCGGCAAAGTGCTTTAAAGAGACGCCCACGCCTTGGCTTTGCACGCCCTGTACCCATGCGGCACCCATTTCACCTGCAAGATAGGGGTCCTCGGAAAAGTATTCAAAATTGCGTCCGCAAAGGGGACTGCGCTTTATGTTGACACCCGGCCCCAAAAGCACGGAGACTTCTTCGGACACACATTTTTCGCCTAAGGCACAGCCCATACTTTGTAAAAGGTCACGGTCAAAGGTACAGGCGGTGGTGCAGGCAGTTGGAAAGCTGGTGGCGGGCACGCTGTTGTTTAAACCCAAATGGTCGCTGCCGTTAACCTACTTGCGCAGCCCATGGGGGCCGTCGGTTAACATATGGGGTAAAATACCCAGACGCGGAATACCCTGAGTGTGCCAAAAATCGGCACCGCCACACAGCGATGCTTTTTCCTCCAGCGTAAGCTGTGCAAGCAGTTCTTGAGCTTTTTTTATGTAGTTCATTATAAACGCCTCCTATAAAACGGTATACATGCCGGTAAAAAATAAGTGCGGCCCTTGCGCTGCAAAGGCGTGAAAAGGCCGCACTCTTTTTTATTTAGT
>JAQUTM010000148.1 GCA_028694405.1 Oscillospiraceae bacterium | reverse complement strand
CCTTTTGGCGCAAACCGTTCATAATTAAGGTTTGGTGTGTTTCGGCAAGGCCAAGCTCCCAAGGCAGACCTGCGTTTTGAATAGAAGTACGCGGTGCCGCACCTGTGCCGCCATCGTAGCCGGAGATTAAAATAACCTGTGCGCCTGCCTTTGCAACGCCTGCCGCAATGGTGCCTACACCTGCCTCGCTAACCAGTTTAACGGAAATGCGCGCTTGACGATTTGCATTTTTCAAATCGTAAATTAACTGTGCCAAGTCCTCAATAGAGTAAATATCGTGATGTGGCGGGGGTGAAATTAAGCCTACACCCGTAGTGGAATGGCGCGTTTTTGCAACCCACGGATAAACCTTACCGCCGGGCAAATGGCCGCCCTCCCCCGGTTTTGCACCCTGTGCCATTTTAATTTGAATTTCCTCTGCGCTGGTTAGATACTTACTGGTTACACCAAAACGACCGGACGCCACCTGCTTAATGGCACTACAGCGGTTTAAACCGTCTGCGCCCATAGATAAGCGGTCCAAATCCTCTCCGCCTTCTCCTGTATTGGATTTTCCGTTTATTTTATTCATGGCTATTGCCAAGGTTTCGTGGGCTTCTTTTGAAATAGAACCATAGCTCATGGCACCTGTTTTAAAGCGGCGCATAATGTTTTCAATGCTCTCTACCTCATCAATGGAAATTGCTTTTTTAGGGTATGCAAATTCTAACAGTCCCCGCAAATGAGAATGTTCGTTTTCTTTATCTACTAAACCCGTGTAAAGCTTAAACAGGCTGTAATCTCCGCGTCGTGTGGCCTCTTGCAGCAAGTGAATGGTTTGAGGATTGTACAGGTGCTCCTCCTTGCCGCTGCGCAGCTTATGCCCGCCAATGCTTTCCAGCTCACTAGAAGTTGCAAGGCCCATGGGGTCAAAGGCGCATTGATGCAAGGCTTCAATGTTACCTTGAATATCTTCTAATTCAATGCCCTCTACGCGTGTAACGGTGTTGGTAAAATAGCGGTTAATTACGTTGCTGCTGATACCGATAGCCTCGAAAATTTGACTGCCCTGATAGGACTGAATGGTAGAGATACCCATTTTAGAAGCGATTTTTACAATACCGTGCAAAACCGCATTGTTATAGTCGTTTACTGCAGCATAAAAATCTTTTTCCAGCAGGCCATCGCGTATTAACTGCCGTATACTCTCCTGTGCCAAATAGGGGTTAACGGCACAGGCACCATAGCCCAGCAAGGTTGCAAAGTGGTGCACCTCTCGAGGTTCGGCACTCTCTAAAATTAAATCTACAGCCGTGCGTTTTTTGGTGCGCACCAAGTATTTGCTTACAGCCGACACCGCAAGCAAAGACGGAATTGCCACATGACATTCATCAATATCTCTGTCAGACAAAATTAAGATATTGGCACCCTCCCGATAGGCACGGTCAACCTCTACAAACAAGTGGTCTATTGCTTTTTCCAGCGAAGTATTTTTATAGTAAATTATCGGAATAACTGCAACCCGAAAACCGCTTACAGACATATTTTTAATTTTAAGCAAATCTGTCTCGGTTAAAATGGGGTTATTTACTTTTAATACTTTACAGTTTTCGGGCTTTTCTTGCAGCAAATTACCCTGCTTGCCAATATAAACGGTGGTAGAGGTGACAACCTCTTCCCGAATTGCATCTATAGGCGGATTGGTAACCTGTGCAAACATCTGTTTAAAGTAGTTAAATAAGGGCTGATTTTCTTTAGACAGTGCCGCCAAGGGCGTATCGATGCCCATTGCCGAAATAGGCTCGGCACCTGTTTTTGCCATAGGCAATATTGCCGTTTTTACTTCTTCATATTTATAGCCAAAAGCTTTTTGCAGCGTGGCCAATTCTCCCCGAGAAAAATCCGGGATTTTTTGGTTTGGTATTTTTAATTCACACAAGTCAACCAAATTTTTATCCAACCACTCCCCATATGGTTGACGAGAGGCATAATATTCTTTTAATTCGTCATCTCCAATTACTTTGCCTTTTACCGTATCTACAAGCAGCATTTTACCGGGACGCAATCTGTCTTTTTTCAAAATTTTGTCCTCTGCAATAGGCAATACACCTACTTCAGACGACAAGATAACACGATTATCTGTGGTTATATAATAGCGAGAAGGACGTAAACCGTTACGGTCCAGCACTGCACCCATTACATCACCGTCACTAAATAGGATAGCCGCCGGGCCGTCCCACGGCTCTAGCATCGTGGCATAATATTGATAAAAATCGCGCTTTTTTCGGGTCATGTTGCGGTCATTGCTCCATGGCTCGGGAATGGTCATCATAACAGCCAAAGGCAAAGGCAGTCCGCTCATAACCAAAAACTCCAAGGTGTTATCCAACATAGCCGAATCTGAGCCCTCTTGATTGATAATCGGCAAAACCTTGTGCATATCACCTTTCAAATAATCGGTATACATGGTTTCTTCACGCGCAAGCATTAAATCAGCATTGCCGCGAATGGTGTTAATTTCACCGTTATGCAAAATAAAGCGATTGGGGTGCGCGCGGTGCCAGCTGGGATTTGTGTTGGTGCTAAAGCGAGAGTGAACCATGCCGATAGCTGAAGTATAGTCAGTATCCTGCAAATCCAGATAAAAACGACGCAACTCCGTCACCAAAAACATACCCTTATATACAATGGTGCGGCTGGAAAGCGACGCCACATAGGTAGCTTCATTGCCTTGCTCAAACACGCGACGCACCACATACAATAAGCGGTCAAACTCTAAACCCGTCGCCATTTTAGCAGGTTTTCGTACAAAGCATTGGTAAATGGCAGGCATACAGTCCTGTGCTTTTTTTCCAACGGCAGCAGCATCAGTTGGCACTACACGCCAAGCAATAAACTCTAACCCCTCTTTTTTGGCAATGGTTTCAAACATTTTCATGGCTTGAATTCGCTGATGTTCCTCTTGCGGAAAAAAGAACATACCTACGCCATATTCTCGCTCGTTGCCAAGACCTATCCCCATGCCTACAGCAATTTTGCTAAAAAAGCGGTGCGAAATCTGTAGCAAAATGCCAACGCCGTCACCGGTTTTACCCTCGGCATCTTTACCTGCGCGGTGCTCTAGGTTTTCTACAATTTTTAAAGCATCTTCTACTGTTTGATGTGTCTTTTTGCCTTTCATATCTACTACAGCACCAATACCGCAGTTGTCATGTTCAAAGCTGGAATGATACAGGCCTATAGCCTGAGTTTGCTCTGTAAAGTTTTGCTGTTTCATACCCTTTTCATCCTCTCAAAATATACAGTACGCTTTGCGCCGAGTAAAACAAAAAGACGCTCTTAAAAAAGTGCATAACAACGCTATGCTTACTCTTTTAAGAACGTCTTTGTTCTTATTTGCTATTTTCACTTCAAAGCATCTTAAAAAAATAAGGTATTCCTTAATTTTATGTAGCTTTTTCGTGTTTTTTTTATTATAATACAGGTTGTTTTAAAGTGCAACTAAATTTACAAGTTTCCATTTGCAAATTATCGCCTTACCTAAATATCACTTTATAAACTTGTATCGTATTTGTGCATATTGTCACATATAATTTTTTTGTTTTAAACTGGCTAACGATAGTTTTTATAAGCTTTGCACAGATTGACTGCACTTAAACTTAAAAGCCACATCTATACTATGCCGCCTGCAAGCGCATTTATTAAAACAGATAATACAGTATATGTAAACACCGCAGCTTTGTAATATGGAAAAACTCCCTGTCGGAAATTTATCTGACAGGGAGCTTTCCAAATTTTTTTCCTTTTATTTATTGCACAGATTAAAAGAGATAATCGCTGTTATAAGATGATACAAATGAGGCCGCTGCAACCTTCGTTTATTACGCGCTCCAGGGTCTCTTGCAGGCGTGCTCTTGCCTCTTGGGGCATATGCAGCAGCTTGTTGTGTAAGCCCTCATTAACCAGTTCATGCAGACTTTTTCCAAAAATATTGCTCTCCCATATCTTAATGGGGTCTTGCTCAAAATCTTGCAGCAGGCTCATAACAAGCTCTTCGGACTGTTTTTCGCTGCCCACAATAGGGCTAACCTCTGTGGTAATGTTTGCCTTCAGTAAATGGATACTGGGAGCGCTTGCCTTTAGGCGTACACCGTAGCGTCCACCCTGTTTTACAATCTCGGGTTCTTCCAAATGCAGCTCGTTTATAGTGGGCATTACAATGCCATAACCGGTTGCCTCTACTTGCTCCAGTGCGCTTCTAATTTTGTCATACTCTTTTTTGGTTTTTGCAAGATTTATCACACAGGGCATTAAGGACGCTTCGTCGCACACCTCGAGACCTGCCTGTTCACCCAGCACATTGTAAAAAATATCCGGCTTTAAGGTAAGCTCCATTGTTACGCAGCCCGTGCCAAGGTCAATACCTGCCACTTTGCTGTCTTGTAAAAATTCACATTCCATATCGCCGCAGCCGTCCATATCCTTTATGCGCTCTACTTTTTGCGCAAAATTCATGGCAGAGGAATAAACCCCGCTTTGCAGCCAGTGGTCTTTTTCAAGCAACGTTACCCATTTTGGCATACAGAAGTTAATTTCTTTCAAGGGAAATTGCAGCAAGACGTTTTTCAAAATTTCGGTAATGGTGTTTTCATCTAAATCTACACAGGAAATAGGCATTACGGTTACACCGTATTTTGCAGTTAAATCTTTTGCAAGTGCCTGTGCTGCAACAGATTCGGGGTTAACGCAGTTTAACAGCATAATAAATGGTTTTCCTATTTTTTGCAGCTCCTCCACTACACGCTCTTCTGCGCTTTCATAGCCGGACCGCGGAATATCACTTATCGTGCCATCGGTAGTTACCACCAAACCAATGGTTGCGTGTTCGGTAATAACACGCCGTGTGCCTGTTTCGGCTGCCACATCAAAAGGTACTTCACCCTCAAACCAAGGGCTTTTTACCATGCGGCTATGGCCGTTTTCTTCGCTACCCATAGCGCCGTTTACCATGTAGCCTACACAGTCTATCAATCTTGTTCTAAACGATATTCCACCCTCTAATTCAATATTGATAGCTTTTTCCGGCACAAACTTGGGTTCTGTGGTCATGATCGTACGCCCTGCTGCGGATTGCGGTAATTCATCTATGGCGCGCATGCGTATCGCCTGATTTTTTATTTCCGGTAAAACCATAATTTCCATAAATTTTTTTACAAAAGTACTTTTTCCTACGCGACAAGGTCCTACAATTCCCAAATATATATCGCCTGCTGTACGGGTGGCAATATCTTTATATATATTGTAATTTTCCATAGCTATTCTTCCCTCCTTTCCACTATTGCGCCATGGGGATTAGCAGCTTTTGTGGCTGTGCAAGTACAGGTGTATCTACTCCTGCAAGTGCTGCTATATCTTGTGGGCAAGCATGATATCGTTTTGCAATATCAAAAATTGTTTCACCTGCATCTGCATAATATATGCGCAGTGCAATGTTGTTTTCTACCGGAGCATACGGGTTTTCGCACAGCATATCTTCCACCACAGTAGCTTCGGTTTTTTCTATTATAATTCCGTTTACTACTAGGGAAAGGTTTGCAATGGCCTGGCCGCCGTTCTTTTGGGTA
>JAQUTM010000147.1 GCA_028694405.1 Oscillospiraceae bacterium | reverse complement strand
CTGGTAAAAACAGAAAAAGTAGAGCTGTACGGGAAAGGTGCAGTAGTGGAAAGAGCAAAAAATTACTTGGAAACCCATTATTCACAAAATATTTCTCTGCAAGACGTAGCTTGTGAGGTTAATTTAGATAAATCTTACTTGGGGCGGATTTTTCGAGATGAACTGGGCGTGACGGTAATGGGGTATTTGAAAGATGTAAGGCTGCAACACGCAAAAGAACAACTTTTACAGGGACGGCCTGCCGCAGAAGCTGCCCTTGCTACCGGATTTGGAGATCCTACCTATTTTAGCCGATATTTTAAACAAGAAGTAGGCTGTACGCCTTCGCAATACAGGCGAGAACATATAAGAACAGGCAAATAAATAAAAAAACGCTTTACACAAGAGATTGCGTGTAAAGTGTTTTTTTTATTTCTTGTTTATTTCGCATAAAAAAGGCTTTTTAAATTTTACACTTGTAGGATAAAAATCGATTTTAGTAAAGTTTAGGTCGATTTTATTCATGGGCGTATTATGAATTTTTTGTTAAGATATTGATAAAGAAATGTGTACACAAAACAAAAATATTTTATAGGGAGAATGACATATGAAACGTATCTTAGCATTTGTACTCGTATTGGTGTTGACCGTATCCTTAACTGCTTGTGGGGGCAGCACTGCTTCTTCTACACAAACTGCAGCACCTGCCTCGTCTCAATCTACCGCAGCGTCTGCACAAAGCTATGTGCTGAAATTTGCGCTGCAAAACGGTGAAAATCACCCTCTGTGCCAATCTGTTGCAAAATTTGGCGAGCTGTTAGATGAAAAAACCGATGGCCGCATTACTTTAGATTTATATTACAGTGCTGCACTGGGCGATAAAGCAACTACTGTACAGGGTATGCAGACAGGTACAATCGACGGCGCAATGCTGATGTCCGGTGTTATTGCAGATTACGGCTGTGATGATTTGCGTGTATTTACCTTGCCTTATCTTTTCGATTCTGTCGCACATGCCCGTGCATTTGAAAAATCCGAAGAGGGTAAAGCTTTACTGGATACCGTTCAATCTTCCGGCAGCAAAATGATATGCGTAGGTACTTATCAAGAATCTGCTCGTAACTATTTCTTTAAAGAAAAAGAAGTACGCACACCTGCGGATATGAAAAACTTGCAAATTCGCTGCCAAGAGGGCTCTGTTTATTATGATTCTGTTGAGGCTTTGGGCGCTTATGCCGAATCTGTTGCGTTTTCCGAGCTTTACAGTGCATTACAGTCCGGTGTGGTAGACGGTGCCGAGCAGCCTCTTTCCGGCTTTGTAAACAACTCCTTCCAAGAAATTTCCAAATACTACGTTATGGACCAACACGAAATCAGCCCAAACTTAATTTTGTTCTCTGAAATTACATGGAACAAACTTTCTGATGAGGATAAAGCCATTATCACAGAAGCTTTTAACGAATCTGTATCTTTCTTTGAAGAGCTGTCTGACGCAAAAGACAAAGATTATTTGCAGACCATTAAAGATTCCGGCGTTGAAGTAATTGATGTAAACGTTGCAGAGTGGCAAGAGGCTTGTGTAAAGCTAATATAAGTTTTGGTACCAATCAGCACATAAATTGTATGTAAAAATGTCGGTTTAAAGGTGCTGCTTTAAAAATAGCAAGGTAGGGTTTGTGTCTGCAAACACACTGCGGCTTAAAATATCTTGTGTGATGCTTGCGTGCTTTTGCAGGCTTCTATGTGCTTGTCCACACTTTTAACTGCAAAAAAGGACCAATCCTTTATGGGACGGTCTTTTTTTGCAGTTATTGATGATTGATGGCGTTAAGAGGCCCTCGCTGTTTCGCAAGCTGAAAAAAATGCAGAATGAGCACATGATTAAAATTGATAACCGACACATGAACATTTTGTTTAAATAAGGTTTTATAGCTGCTGTTGGTATAAAAATATTGTGGCTTGTCCGTAGGGCTGCTGCTAAAAATTTGTGCAATAAAAAAAGATATAGGCAAAACCGCTAGACGTATGTTGGCGCTTGTAAGGGCTTTTTAACAAAGCTGCAAGGCGTTTTTTTTCATGCAAAACACTTTTTGTAACATGCCACGTTTTAGTTAACGCTATTTTGTCTCCAGCGTCCAGCCATAGTCGCCGTGATAAATCATCTGTTTTGTCATACCGCCATCTATGCAAATGTTTTCGCCTGTAATAAAGCCTGCTTGTGCAGAACATAAAAACAATACCATATTGGCAATATCCAAGGGATTGCCCACTCTGCCGGAGAGATGCTGTAACGCGTCTGCTCCGGCATGTTTTTTATAGGAGGTGTCAATCCAGCCGGGAGAGATGGAGTTTACCCGTACCTTGCCGCACAGACTAACCGCCAGTGCATGGGTTAAAGCCGAAATGCCGCCTTTTGCTGCGGTGTAGCTTTCCGTCTGGGGTTGGCTCATACGGTCGCGGGAAGAAGAGATATTGATAATCACTGCATTTTGTGAAAAGTGCGGCAAAAACAGCTTTGACAGATAAAACGGTGCTGTTATTCCCACCCGCAGCGCATATTCAAATTCTTCATAAGAGCAGGTGTCAATTCCCTTCATAAGCGGCAGAGCGTTGTTAATCAGATAATCCACATGACCATAATCTGCAATTACTTTTTCGGCAAAGCGGCAAAGGGTTTGCTCATCTGCCAAATCTCCTTGAAAGTAAGCATTGGGAAGCTTGTCAATGATACAAACTTTAGCGCCTTGCTTTGTAAATTCTTCTGCAATGCACTTGCCAATACCCTGTGCGGCACCTGTTACAGCCACAACTTTTTCTTTAAAATCCACTGTTCGTTTCTCCTTATAAAAAATTCTATTATAAAAGTTAAAAAGTCTGCTTTGGCGTTTGAAAAAAGGTGTTACAAAATTTTGCCGAAAACAGCTTAAAAGCCAAGGGGAAAAGCTGTATTTTTTACTACATTTTTTTACGGTAAGCCGAGGGAGCAATACCTTTTTGCCTGTGAAAAAGACGGCTGAAATACCCCACGTCCGAAAAGCCGCATGAAAGCGCTATTTCGGTAACGCTTTCTTGCGAAGAGCAAAGCAGCTCTGCGGCACATTCTATTCGATAATAATTTAAATAATCTATGGGCGTGCGGCCTGTTAAATCTCTAAAAACCTTGCAAAAATATTGCGGATTCAGCCCGGCATTTTCGGCAAGCTGTTTTAGTGTAATAGCGCGCGAATATTCCTCTTTGATGTACCGAAGCACATGTTTTATTCTGTCGTTTTGCAAATTTGTTTGCGGGGACTTTGAAAGAATTAAATTTTCTGTTAATACACTGCCCAGCCACTGCCATAAAAGTCCTGTGGCGGTAAAAACATAATCCACACCTTGCACTTCTGCTTTGTTGATAAGCTGCATTAAAATTTGTGTACTTTTAAAAGCAGGCATAAATATGCGCATAATTTTATTTCCGTGCTCCAGCTGCTTTTTGTAAAGCTCCAAGCAGCTTGGGCTGCTTTGTAAAAATTGTTCTATATCAAAAACAAGGCAGCGATAAACACAGTTGTGCGGGGTACCGCCATGAATGGTTCCACCCGGAATAAAAACGCACTGATTGGGTAAAACGGAAAAAACCTCTCCGTCAAGCGAGATAGAAAACGTTCCCGAAAGCACTTCTACTATTTCGCATTCAATATGCCAGTGAAAAGGCATTTCGTAGCGGGGGTGCATTTTATCTACGCAATAAAGATGTAACGGAAAACCTACAGTGCCATGCACCTCTTTTTCGTGATAGGCAAGATAACGCATAAAATCCTCCTAAACTGAATATTGTCCCGGTTAATCACATTATACACAAAGAAATCCAAATATTACAAGCGTATAATACAAATATAATCCTAATTATATGGGGTTGACAGGGCTGCTCTATAAGGATAAAGCCAAAGGAAACTGTTATTTTTAAAGTTGTAAGCAAAAAGCATTTTATTTTTATGAAAATGACGAGGTGAAAATATGGAAATTGAACAGATTAAAGAACAAATTTGTGATGTTTGCCAAAAAATGTGGCAGCTTGGCTGGGTGGCTGCAAATGACGGTAATGTATCGGCAAGGCTGCGGGACGGCACTTTTTTGTGTACCCCTACAGGAATCAGCAAAAGCTTTATTACTCCCGATAAGCTTGTTCGGATTAACGAAAAGGGTGAAATTTTAGAAGCCGCCGAGGGAATGCGTCCTTCCAGTGAAATTAAAATGCACCTGCGCTGTTACCAAAAACGAGATGACGTATGGAGTGTTATACATGCTCACCCGCCGGGTGCAACAGGGTTTGCGGTAGCGCACAAAGCCATGGATATGTACAACATGATTGAGGACGTCGCCGTAATCGGAAGCGTACCCCTTACCCCCTACGGTACCCCAAGTACCACAGAAGTGCCCGACGCCATTGAACCCTATCTGGAAGAACACGACGTCATGTTGCTGGAAAATCACGGTGCGCTGGCTGTGGGCAGTGATGTAATCACTGCATTTTACCGCATGGAAAGTTTAGAGCTCTGGGCAAAAATTACCATAAATGCAATTATCATCGGCGGCACACATGACATAAGCCGAGAAAACATTCAAAAGTTAATTGATTTGCGCAGCTATTACGGCGTAACGGGACGGCACCCCGGCTATAAAAAGTACAACGAAAAAGAGGTGTAGGCTATGTTAAAAAACATTCCCTCTGTACTTTCTCCGCTTTTGCTTAAGGTGCTTATGGAAATGGGCCACGGTGATGAAATTGTAATAGCAGATGGCAATTTTCCCGCAGAAAGCATGGCAAAAAATGCCATTGTTATCCGTGCAGACGGCCATGGTGTGCCCGAAATATTAGATGCAATTTTACAGCTGATGCCGCTGGACCAATATGCAGAAAAGCCCTGTGCTTTGATGGAGGTTTTGCCGGACGATACTTGTGCAAAACCAAACATATGGCTTAAATATCAACGAACTTTGGCGCTGTATGGGGAAAACCCTCAGGCGATTGAAATGATAGAACGGTTTGCCTTTTACAAGCGTGCGCAGCAAGCGTATGCCATTGTGGCTACAGGTGAAAAAGCGGTATACGCAAATATACTGCTGAAAAAAGGTGTGGTTAAATGATAAAGGACACAACTGTTTTGGCGTTTGATTTTGGCGCTTCCGGCGGGCGAGCCGTAAAGGCTGTATTTAATAAAGAAAAATTTAGCTATAAGGAAGTACACCGCTTTGAAAACAACCCCATAGAGCAAAACGGTCATTTGTGTTGGGACTTTAATCAGCTGATGGAACATATATACATGGCAATAGAAAAAGCAGAAAGTGTTGACAGCATCGGCTTTGATACTTGGGGTGTGGATTACGGTTTACTGGATAAAAACGGAGCGCTGATTCATCTGCCTGTTCATTACCGCGATAACCGTACAAAGGGCATTTTAAACGAAGTACAGCAAAAAATCTCAACGCAAAAACTTTACACAGCAACAGGTAATCAAATTATGTCTATCAATACACTGTTTCAACTGCTTGCCGAAGAAAAAGACGTGTTAAACAAAGCAAAAACCTTGCTGTTTATGCCGGATTTATTTGCTTATATGCTCAGCGGAAAAAAAGTGTGCGAGCTGTCCATTTCCTCTACCAGTCAAATGCTAAACCCACAAACA
>JAQUTM010000146.1 GCA_028694405.1 Oscillospiraceae bacterium | reverse complement strand
TATGTACTTCGCGAGGAAATTGTGCCTGCTTATGCGGCACAGGATTTGGCTTTTTTAAAACAGCTGTGTAAATAAACAAATTGTAAAGCCACACAGATGCGGTTGCTTTGTGTTTTACAAAAATAGGAGGAAAGCATGGAACAGCTAACATCCTGCAAAGAGGCAATCAAATGTTGTATGGAGACAAAACGCTTTGCCGTGGCCTACTTGTATAACGAAGAAAAAACAATGGAAATGCATATCCATGACAATTATGAACTGTATATTTCGCTCTCGGGAGGAAAGCAGTTTTTTATTGGAGAAAGCTGTTACGAGATAGAGCCGGGCGATGTATTTGTAATTAACAACTACGAAAGCCACTATGTGGTGCAGCAAGAAAATACGCCTCATGAACGTATTGTGGTGTCGGTCCACCCAGAATTTTTAAAGTGCTTTTCTACCGAAAAGACGAATATTGCAGCTTGCTTTAATAATCGCGGCGCAGATGTAGGGCATCGCATTAGCTTAGATAAAGAGCAGCAGCAGCGTCTTATTTATTTACTGCACAAGGTAACAAGTGCAGACGGATATGGGGCAGATTTAATTGAAACAGCTGCCTTTTTAGAGGTAATGGTACTGGTTAACGGACTTTTCAGCGACCACAACAAAATTGCGGTGGGCAAATATCAATATAATGAGCTGGTTGGCAATATTATTGAGTATATCAACCAAAATGTTACGGGTAGAGTTACCATTTCGGCTATTGCGAGCCATTTTTATTTAAGTGATGCCTATGTTTGCCGTGCGTTTAAATCCGAAACAGGTACCACTATCAATAAATATTTGGTAGCACGTCGCATCAGTATAGCCAAGGCTTTGCTGGCACAGGGCGCCAGCGTAAATGAAGCCTGTGAAAAAAGCGGTTTTAACGATTACACTAACTTTGTTAAAAGCTTTAAAAAAGCGGTTGGTCTCTCGCCAAAAAGCTACGGCAAATATAGCGTTAATTAAACAAAAAAGCGCAAATTTAGTAATAATAGCTAAATTTGCGCTTTTTAAATTGTAAGATGTGGCGGTTTGTAATGGTTTTGTAATTGCCCATTTTACAGATAGCGTGTATAATAAGTAACATGTGATAAGAAACTTATCCAATGGGCACTTGCCCAAAAGAAAAGAGAGGATGTATTACAATGAAAAAAGTACTTTGTCTTGTTTTGGCACTGGCACTGGCTCTTTCTCTTGTAGCTTGTGGCGGTAGTTCTTCTTCCACAAGTACACCTGCTGCTTCTTCCGAAGCTGCATCAAGTGAGGTTGCTACTGCAGAAGGCTACGAGCTTGCAATGATTACCGACGTTGGCGAGATTGATGACAAATCTTTCAATCAGGGCACATGGGAGGGCATCAAAGCTTACGCAGATGCCAACGGTGTTTCTTGCCAATATTACAAACCTTCCGAGCAATCTACCGATGCTTACCTAGCTGCTATTGAGCTTGCTGTTAAAGGCGGCGCTAAAGTTGTTGTAACTCCCGGTTATTTGTTTGAGGAGCCTATCTATTTGGCTCAAGACCAATATCCTGACGTTAACTTTGTTTTGATTGATGGTAATCCTCATAATGCTGATTACTCTGAGTATCGTACAGAGAAAAACGCAGTAGGTATTACTTTTGCTGAGGAGCAGGCTGGTTACTTAGCCGGTTATGCTGCAGTTAAAGACGGTTACACCAAACTTGGTTTCATGGGTGGTATGGCTGTTCCTGCTGTTATTAAATTCGGCTACGGCTTTGTACAAGGTGCAGAGGCTGCTGCTACAGAGATGGGTGTTAAAGTTGATGTAAAATACAACTACACCGGTAGCTTTGTAGAGAAACCCGAAATTAAAACAATGGCTGAGGCATGGTACCAGAGCGGCACAGAGATTATCTTTGCTTGCGGCGGTAAAATCTGCAACAGCGTATTTGCTGCTGCCGAAGCTAACAATGGCAAGACCATCGGTGTTGACATTGACCAAGCCGGCGATTCCGAAACTGTTGTTACATCTTCCACTAAAGGCTTGGCTGCTGCTGTAACCAAAACTTTAGAGGCTTACTATGCAGGCAAATTCCCCGGCACAGAGTCTTGGGTTTTGGGCGCAGCTGATGACGCTGTAAGCCTGCCTATGGCTACTTCTAAATTTAAAACCTTTACTCAGGCTGATTACGATGCAGTATATGCTAAATTGGCTGACGGCAGCATTACATTAAAAACAAATGCAGATGCTGAGGCTCCTACAGATTTAGAGGTTTCCGCAGTTAAAGTAGAGTATGTTGAGTAATTAACATATTTTATAAAGTATGTATTTAAAGAGAGCACTTCGGTGCTCTCTTTTTTTGTGATTTTACCGTAATGCGCATTGTAGGGTAATATTTTGCTTAAAATTATAAACAATATTTTCTAGAAATAATAAATAAAGGTGTTATGTGATTATTACTTGTGTTCATGCAAAAAAAAAGTTATAATAAATCCATAATTATTTAATAAATCCACAATAGGAAGGCAGTGATGGAAGCAGTGGAATACATTATTGAAATGTGCAATATCACCAAAGAGTTTCCCGGTATTATTGCAAACGACAATGTTACTCTGCAACTGAAAAAAGGCGAAATACATGCATTGTTGGGCGAAAACGGTGCAGGTAAGTCTACCCTAATGAGCGTTTTATTTGGTATGTACCAACCCGAAAAAGGCGTTATTAGGAAAAATGGGCAAGAAGTACAGATAAATGACCCTAATGACGCAAACCGTTTGGGCATTGGCATGGTGCATCAGCATTTTAAGCTGGTACACAACTTTACTGTGCTTGAAAATATTATTTTAGGTGTAGAAACTACCCAAAAAGGCTTTTTAAAAATGGACGCAGCTCGTGACAAGGTAGTAGCCTTAAGCCATAAGTACAATTTAAGTGTAGACCCGGACGCGCTTATCAGCGATATTACAGTTGGCATGCAGCAGCGTGTAGAAATCTTAAAAATGTTGTATCGCGATAATGAGATACTTATTTTTGATGAGCCCACTGCGGTTCTTACCCCGCAAGAAATTGCCGAGCTTATGAAAATTATGCGTAGCTTGGCAGACGAGGGCAAGAGCATTTTGTTTATTACGCATAAGCTTAACGAGATAAAAGAGGTTGCAAGCCGCTGTACCGTTTTGCGCAAGGGCAAATATATTGGTACCGTAGATGTAGCCGCCACCAGCAAAGAGGAAATGAGCGAAATGATGGTGGGTCGTAAGGTTAACTTAAAGGTGGATAAAGCAGAGCCGAAAATCGGCGATGTTATTTTTGAAGCAGACCATATATGCGTAAATAGCAAAACCAGCCAAAAGCATCTTGTTAAGGACATTACGCTAAACGTGCGTGCCGGCGAAATTGTTTGTATTGCAGGTATTGACGGAAACGGTCAAACAGAATTGGTACAGACACTGACAGGCTTAATTAAACCCGATGCCGGTACGATAAAGTTAAACGGAGCAGATATAACGCACAGCTCCATACGCAAGAGAAACACTTCCGGTTTGGGCCATATCCCAGAGGATAGGCATAAACACGGCCTTGTACTGGATTATCCCTTGGCGTACAATTTGGTTTTACAAAGCTATTTTGAGCCGCGCTTTTGCAGAGGTCAATTTTTAAAGTATGACGAAATTTTCAAATACGCAGATACGCTGATTGAAAAGTATGATATACGAAGCGGTCAAGGTGCCAAAACGTTTGCTCGCAGCATGAGTGGCGGCAACCAACAAAAAGCCATTGTTGCCAGAGAGATTGACCGTGACCCCAGTTTGCTGATAGCTGTACAGCCTACCCGTGGCTTAGATGTTGGTGCTATCGAATATATTCATAAAAAGTTGGTAGAAGAGCGCGATCTTGGCAAAGGTATTTTGCTGGTAAGCTTAGAACTGGACGAAGTTATGAATTTATCTGACAGAATTTTGGTGATTTACGAGGGCGAAATTGTAGCTGAGTTAAACCCGTCAGAAGTTACCATTCAGGAGCTTGGCTTATATATGGCAGGCAGCAAACGAAATAAAGAAAAGGAGGCGTAGCCTTTATGATGAAAAAATTATTAAAAGGCGACGGCATCTATTCTTTTGCGGCCTCGCTGATTGCTATTTTATTGGGCGTGTTAGTTGGCGCAGTTGTGTTGTTTGTGGCCAATCCTGCCCAGGCACTTAATGGCTTAAAATCGCTGTTCATTGGCGGTTTTGTAGATATGAAAAATGTTGGCCAAACCCTGTACTATGCCACACCTATTATTATGACAGGTCTTTCCGTGGGCTTTGCCAATAAATGCGGTTTATTTAACATTGGTGGCTCCGGCCAGTTTATTGTAGGCGCATATGCTGCGGTTTTGGTAGGCGTAAAATGTACCTTTTTGCCCACGGGTTTGCACTGCGCGGCTGCTTTATTGGCAGCTGTTCTTGCGGGTGCTTTATGGGGGCTGTTACCGGGCGTGTTAAAGGCGCTATGCAACGTAAATGAAGTTATTTCGTGCATTATGATGAACTATATTGGTATGAGCATGGTTAACTTGCTGGTACGAAAAACAGTGTTTGACCAGCTAAAAAACCAGAGCAAAATGCCTGCGGCCAGTGCAATTTTGCCTAAAATGGGCTTTGATAAAATTTTTGTAGCAGGTAAAGCTACCTCCAGTGCCAATGCGGGCATTATTATTGCTATTGTAGCGGGCATTATTATGTGGGTGGTTTTATCCAAAACAAAATTCGGCTACGAGTTAAAGGCCTGTGGCTATAACCGTGATGCGGCAAAATATGCCGGTATTAACGAAAAGCGCTCTATTATTATGTCTATGGTAATTGCGGGCGCTTTGGCCGGATTAGGCGGCGCTTTGATGTATCTCGCAGGTGCCGGTAAGGGTATTCATGTAGTGGACACATTGGCCGCAGAAGGCTTTACAGGTATCCCTGTTGCTTTGCTGGGTATGTCTAACCCCATTGGCATTATTTTTGCAGGCTTGTTTATGGCACATTTAACCATGGGCGGCTTTAATATGCAAATTTACGGCTTTGTACCACAAGTAATTGATATTATTACATCTGTTATTATTTACTTCTCTGCGTTTGCACTGTTCTTCCAGTTGGTATTGCGCAAAAAGTTTAATAAAGGTGCAGATGATAATGCTAACGCAGAAAAAGCACTGTCTGCCGAGGCACAGGCACTTCCGGAGGTTCTTCCGGAAAATCAAGGCAAAGGAGGAGAAATTTAATGTCTGGAATTTATTTTCTTGTTCAGCAAATGATGTTTTTTTCCATTCCTCTTATTGTTGTAGCTTTAGGCGGGCTGTTTAGCGAGCGCAGCGGCGTTGTAAACGTTGCTTTAGAGGGTACCATGATTATGGGTGCCTTTACCAGTATTTTGTTTATCAGCCTGTTTCAAAATGTGCTGCCCGGGCAAACCATTTTAATTATTGGTATGGTTATTGCTATAGTTGTAGGCGCTGTTACAGAGTTGGCACATGCGTATGCCTCAATTAACATGAAGGCAGACCAAGTTATCAGCGGTACGGCTATCAACATGTTTGCTCCTGCTTTTGCTATTTTTGTTACTCGTATGATTCAAGGCGGTGCGTCTCAAATAAACTTTATCAATCAGTTTCGTATTGAAAAAGTACCTGTATTGGGAGAT
>JAQUTM010000145.1 GCA_028694405.1 Oscillospiraceae bacterium | reverse complement strand
CCATTATAGATGCAAGCGTATTTAACACGCTGAAAACCGATTATCCCGAAAAATCAATCGTGTTTGACGGCAACGACTACAGCTTAACCATAAAGGGCTCGGATATAACCACGTTGGTACCCAATACCCAGCAGTATGATTTATCTTTGACCTTCAGTGCCCCCGAGGAGGATAAAATCTGGAACTTGATAACGGATTTAAGCCAAGAAAACTGGGATTTAGAGCCGGTATATGTACATTTTAACCACCACGGCGCGCTGCCTGCCGATATGAAATTTTCTATCAGCTTAGGTCAAAAATACCAAAACAGCACCCTGTATTGGAACTATTACAATGAAGAGCGCGAACGCATAGACTACTACGGCTATGTAAACAGTAACGCGCAGGGCGGCTTTGCGCTGCCGCTTACCCACATGAGCACCTATGTGGTAACCCGCAAGCGTATTGTGGGCGCCGAAAACAAGGTGGGCATTTTAGGCGGTGCTGTCGAAAACCTAAGCACAAGCTACAGCACAGGTAAAGCAAACCCCAACACAGGTAAGGAGCAGTAGCATGAAAATTGTACTTTCTCTTTTGACATTGCTGTTGGTTGGTTTGCTGGGCGTGGGCGGTTACTATGTGTACCAAACCTATGACCGGCAAACTGCCGCAGCGGACAGTTCTTCCCAAAGCGTAGGGGTAAGCGCGGGTGTTAGCATGGGCGCCACCAAAAAGCCCGCCACTCCGTACGAGGTGCCAAAGGCACTGTCCTATGCCATCACTGCCAATCACGACACCGTGGCGTGGATAGAAATACCCGACACCGATATAAACGACAGCGTGGTACAGGCTGAGGACAATCTGTTTTACGAGCGCCGTAACGAGCGAAAAGAATACGAGGTTTACGGCTGTTACTTTATGGACTATGAGTGCCCGTTTGGCCCCCGCGAGGTGCTTGCGCCCAATACCGTAATTTACGGCCACAGCACCCCCGGCGATTTGCCTGACGGCAAGCGGTTTTCTCAGCTTTTTCGCTTTACCGATGAAACCTTTGCCGCAAACCACCCCTGCATTTATATGGTCACTCCCGAGGAGCGCCTAAACTGGGAGATATTTGCCGTTTTTTATACCGACATTTATTTTGACTATATCCGTGTTTTAATGACGGGCGGCGAGATGGTAGAGCTTGCAAATGCGGCAAAGGAAAAATCTTTGTATAACTACGGTATTGAAATAGGCGAGGAGGACAAAATTTTAACGCTGTCAACCTGCTCGGATAAATACGGTGCAGACGGTACCCACCGTTTTGTTGTTATGGCACGTCTGCTGGGCGAACAGGACACAGAGCCCGCCCAAGCACAAATTGTGAAAATAAAAGATTAGCCGTTGTAATTTTAATTAAAATACAGTATAGTATTAGTATATTTTACAGATTATTGTCGAAAATTAGCTTTGGCAGGAGGTTTACAATGCTTTTAAACAGCTTATCTCAGCAGGCAATGGAAAAAAGCATGGACGCTGTGTGGATGAAAATGCAGGTACATGCCGATAACCTTGCAAACTACAGCACGCCGGATTATAAAGCAAAGCGTGTAGACTTTAGCCAAGTGCTGAAAAATGTGCAGGACGATGATACCGGAAAAATTGTTTTTAGAACAACTGTTACCACAGACGAAACCACCGAGGCCCGCGTGGACGGTAATAATGTAGATATGGAATACGAACAGCTGGAGCTTTGGAAGGCACAGGCACAATACGCCGCCCTTACCACAAAAATCAGCGGAGAGTTTACAAATTTGCGTACGATTATCAATACCGTAGGCCGTTAACGCAGAAAGGGGCACCAAGCATGGCGTTTTTAAGTTCTCTTAATATTACCGGCTCTGCGCTTACTGCCGAGCGGTTTCGCATGGACATTATAGCCCAAAATGTGGCTAATATAGATACAACCATGACAGAGGAAGGTACCCCGTACCGCCGTAAGCAGGTTGTGTTTGAAGAGCGCAGCTTTAAAAGTGCGCTGCAAAGTGAACAAACCAAATTATCCAGCGGCGGCGTTAGAGTTGCCGAGGTAGTAGAAAGCCAGGAGGATTTTGTGCCTGTATACGACCCCGACCACCCTCATGCTGACGAAAACGGTTATGTGTTAACACCTAACGTGGACAGAGCAGAGGAATATGTTGATATGATGGCGGCGTCCTCTGCTTACAATGCCAATATTACGGTTTTAAATGTTGTAAAATCAATGACAATGAAGGCATTAGAAATAGGAAAATAACCAAAATGCAAACGAGAACCAAGCTTTTTCGTTTGCATTTTTTTCTTTACATAAAAATTTTGCCTAAAACTTACAACCGGTCACATAAAAAACAGAAGAATTACGAAAAACCGGTAAAATCTAACGAAACGAAACTGAAGTTTATTGACACTTTAGCCCATAAAAAGTATAATAACGTTATAAAATGTTTTTTTTAGGGGTTTTATGTAATAAATCCCAACATATAAATAAAATGCAACAAAATTACAACAAAAGTACATATGGTGACGTACTGCATTACAGAAAGGATGACCCCCATGTATATTGTACCCTTAAGCCAGTTGTCCTCTATTTCTCCCATTAACCAAACGCAGACGGATACGCAAGTAAATGCGCAGCCAAGTGGTTTTTCTGACATTTTAAAAGAGGCGATGAAAAATGTAGAGGAAACCCAAAAAGTGTCGGCGCAAGATGCTTATGCGCTGGCCTTGGGTGAAACAGATGATTTACATACCGTACAAATAAATTCTATGAAAGCCACCGCAGCAGTAGAGCTTACTGCGGGTGTTACCTCGCGCGTGCTCTCGGCCTACAAAGAGATTATGTCTTTGCAAATCTAATCTTCTGTTGTAATTTGTAAAGTTAAATTTTAAGAACGGCTGGAGAATGAATTGTGGAACAAATCAAGAAGGTTTTTTCAAACATAAAGGGTTACTGGGACGCGTTGGCGCCTGCCCGCAGAAAATTGATACTTATTGTAGCCGGTGCTATTTTAGCACTGGCTATTGGTGTTACTTTGTTTTTAAATTTTGGCGCAAGCGGCTATGTGGTGCTTTACGAAAACATGGCGGGCACAGAGAGCACCGAGGTTTACAACGCGCTGCAAGAGCTTGGCATTGCCAGCCGCATGAATAACGGCGTGGTGCAGGTAACGCGCGCGGATAAAGACAGGGCCATTGCCCAGCTTGCTATGCAAAATATTCCGCAAACAACTTTGCCATATGATATTTTTACAGGCAGCGGCGGCCTTACCACCACTGATTTTGAAAAAAGACAGCTTTTGGTACAGCAGCTGCAAAACCGTTTGCAGGATACCATTCGCCAGTATTCGGGCATTAAAAATGCATATGTAACGCTTAGCATTGCCGAGGACAGCAACCGCGTTTGGGAAACCTCCAGCGCGCGCAGTACCGGCAGTGTTTCTGTTGTTTTGGAAACCGGTAAAACCTTGTCCCGTGACCAGGTTTCCGGCATTAAATATTTGGTGGCCTCCAGTGTGGGCAGCACCATGACAGCGGACGACGTAAAGGTTATTGACGCAGCTACCTCTATCAGCTTAAAATCCCGCGAGGACGGCGATTCTACAGGCTTGGAAACCGGCTTGGAGCGGCTTGGCTTTGAGGAGCAGATTGAAACCCGCTTGACAGAAAAAGCTTTAAATGTACTTACCATTGCGTATGACCCTTCGGATATTCGCATTTCTGCCACTGTTGTACTGGATTACAACAAAATGATTACCGAGAGCAAGATGTACCAGCCCTCAGATGAGTCCACCAATAACTCTGGTGTGCTACAGCATCAGGACACGGCGTATGTAACGGACGGGGCAGGTGCAACAGGCGGTATTGTAGGCGAAGAGAACAACACCGACACCCCTGTTTATGTAGATGAAGACGGCGACGGCGTAATGGACTACATCAATTATAACAGCAGCCAAGATTATGCCGTAAGCTACATTATGCAGCAGATAGAAAAAGACCAAGCCGAGCTTACCAGCGCCACTATGGCAATTACCGTAAAAGGCGAAATTGATGAGCTTACCCGTACCTCTATTATTGAAAACATATCCAAAGCTACCAACATTGACGAGGAAAATATTTCGGTGCAAAACTTTATTGTAGGCGGCGCCGAAACACCTGCCAGCAGCCCAAATGTTTTCTCTAACCCTGTTATTCTTATCGGGCTGGGCGCGTCTATTTTACTGCTTATCATTATTATTGTGGTAGTTATGCTGCTGAGCAAAAAGAAAAAGAAAAAGCAAGAGGCGACAATGGCGGCTCAAATTGAACAGGCAAAACAAGACGCAGAGAGTGCCAACCGCTCGTTACAGCAAGAGATGGAAGACCGCAAACGGCTTATTCAAGAGTCGGCCAATCGCGCCAAGCAAGAAAATGCCATTACGGACGAGATTAGAGATTTTGCAAGAGATAACCCAGAAATTACCGCCAGCATTTTACGCACCTGGCTAAAGGAGGAAGAACACTGATGATGGCAGCGGCAAACCAAAACAACTTACAGCGCGCTGCTGCTGTTATGATTGCCCTAGGCAAGGAAGAAGCAGCTAAAGTATACAAATATCTGCGAGAAGACGAGGTAGAGCAATTAACCTTGGAAATTGCCAGGACAAACCGTCTTCCTCCCGATGAAATGAAAGATATTGTAGACGATTTTTACGGTTTGTGCATTGCACAAAAAGTAATTGCCGAAGGCGGTTTAGAGTACGCCCGAGATATTTTGGAAAAGGCGTTTGGCACCCAACAGGCTGTATCTTTTATGGAGCGCGTTACAAAGTCTTTGCGCACAAAAGCCTTTGACTTTTTGCGCAAGGCAGACTATAAAAGCCTTTTAAACATTTTGCAAAACGAACACCCTCAGACAATCGCGCTTATTTTGTCCTATGCGCGCTCTGACCAAGCTTCTCAAGTAATTGGAGAGCTTGCCCCCGAGGTGCGTATTGACGTAATTGAACGCATTGCCAAGCTGGACCGTGCGTCCCCCGAGATGATTAGTGTTGTGGAAAAAATACTGGAGAAAAAATTCGCCTCCATTGTATCGGTAGATTTAATGGAGCTGGGCGGCGTACATTATGTAGCCGATATTATGAACCATGTAGACCGCGGCACAGAAAAACAAATTTTCGACGAATTGGGCATCAAAGACCCCGAGCTGGCAGACAATGTGCGCAAGCTGATGTTTGTTTTCGAGGATATTGTATTTTTGGACGATATGTCTATTCAACGTTTTATCCGAGACGTGGATACCAAGGATTTGGCGGTTGCGCTTAAGGGTGCCAATCCCGAGGTTAGCAACGTTATCTTTACAAATATGTCTAAACGTATGCAGGAGAGCGTGGCCAGCGATATTGACTTTTTACACAACGTGCGTATGCGCGATGTGGAGGCTGCACAGCAACGTATTGTGGACAAAATCCGTCATCTGGAGGAAGAGGGCGAGCTGGTAATTTCTAAAGGCGGAAAGGATGAAGTAATTGCGTAGAGTTTATAAGTCGGGCAGCGTAATTGTAAGCGATGACTGCATTACGCTGGAAGATACCCCGCTGGAATTTGAGCAAGAGCCCATCGAGTATGCAGAAGAAACAGCACAGGATTTACAAGACCCTCCTCAAAGCACCGACCGCCCAAGCACCCATG
>JAQUTM010000144.1 GCA_028694405.1 Oscillospiraceae bacterium | reverse complement strand
CCCGCAGGCAGCTGTGAGGAGAGCAGTTCGGCTGCAATGCGTCCCGTTGTGTCAAAGTCCACATATACATTTGCCAAAACGTTTTCAATTTTATCTGCAGCAATTACCACAGGAATATTTTTATTTGACAGGTTTTGTATTACTTGGCGTTCACCGGAATTTAAAAAGCCGCTTGCCAGTAATCCGTCCACCTCGCCGTTATAGCGCTGCAAAGCAGACGCAAGCTCATCGGCAATTTGATTTCCTGCAATGCGATAGTAGGGCAGTTCTACAATTTCAATATTAAAGGCACTTAGCTCTTCGGCGTAGTCCCTAAAGCCTTTCCAAATATTATCATAATAGTATCTGTTGGACATACCGGGCCCGGGGGCAAGCACAAATACACGTTGACGCCGCCTTTTCAGCAAAGAAGCAGCTTGGTTAGGCACATAGCCTGCCTCTTGTGCAATGGCCAAAATCTTTTGGCGCAGAGGCTCACTAACACCTTTTTTTCCGTATAACGCACGGTGTACCGTACCCAAAGAAACATCTGCCCACTCGGCAATATCTTTTAAGGTTACAGTTTTAGATGGAGACAGCGCTAATTCGTTTTCATCCTGGTGGTTCACGGTAGTCCTCCTTTTAAGGAAACGTTTTACTTCCTTATTATACTATAAGGTTTTTATTTTTACAAAGGATTTTATAATAAAAATGCTGTTTTTAGTGTAATTATTTTTAATTATTTTGTAACTTTTTCTAATTGACGAAAAATATAGTAAAAAAAACAAATTCGTTTCACAATGTGAAAAAGCAATTACTAAAAAATTTTAGTTGCGCAATCGATTGCAAAAAATAGTTTTTCGCTTTTTTCTCTTATTTTTTCTTCTTTTTGTATATTTTGCCTAGATTGGGAAAAAATATTTGGCGTTATATGCGATTAAAATTTCTTGAAAATGAATATTTCCAATGCTATTATGAAACCAAAGAGAAGAAAAGTTTGAAAAAACGTTTTCTCTTGAAGGATTGTTTAACAAATTGAAGGAGGAGTTTTACACCATGAAAAAATTTATCGCACTTGTTTTGGCTGTTATGATGATGGCTACATTGATGGTTGGTTGTGGCAATTCCGCTAGCTCTACACCTGCTAGCTCCGGCGCTGCTTCCTCTACACCTGCTGCTTCTGAGCCCGCAAAAGACGAAGTAGTTACTTTTGTATATGCAGAGGTTAACCCCTTGGATACAATCGTAGGTCAAACTGATACCGCTTTTAAAGAGAAAGTTGAAGAGCTTTCCGGCGGCACTATTAAAATTGACTTGCAAGCCAGTGGCGTTTTGGGTTCTGAGAATGACGTTTTGGACACCATGCTTGGTGGCGGCGGCACTATTGATATGTCTCGTATCTCTGCTTTCGCTTTAACAAGCTACGGCGCAGAGAAATCCAAATTGCTTTCTATCCCTTACACATTTGTAGGCCGTGAGCATTACTGGAACTTTGTTAACAGTGAGTTGGCTCCCGAGTTTTTGCAAGAGCCCAGTGACATCGGTCTTGGCGTTCGTGGCTTGTTCTACGGCGAAGAAGGCTTCCGTCACTTCTTTACAACAAAACCTGTAAACAGCATTGCTGATTTGAAAGGCATGAAAATCCGTGTTTCCAACGACCCCGTTATGGTAGGTATGGTTGAAGGCTTGGGCGCAAGTGCTACAGTAGTTGCTTTTAACGAGTTGTACTCTGCTTTGCAAACCGGCGTTGTTGACGGTGCTGAGCAACCTATTGCTAACTACAAATCTAATGCATTCCCCGAAGTTGCAGCTAACTTAATTTTGGACGGCCACACCTTGGGCGCTATCCAAGTTATCATCACAGACGAAGCTTGGAACAAATTGTCTGCTGAGCAACAGGGCTACATGACAGAGGCTGCTAAATATGCTTCTGACTTTAACAAAAAGCTTTCTGAAGATGCTGAGAACAAAGTTTTGGAAGAGTTAAAAGCAGACGGCGTTAATGTTGTTGAAGTAACTGACAAAGCTCCTTGGCAGGAAGCATGTAAAGACGTAATTGCTTCTGCAACAAAAGGCAGCGAAGAATTGTACCAGAAAATTGTTGATATGCAATAATTTGCGTATTCATTAAGAAACTATAATAATGAGGCACAGAGAAACAAAAATGTCTCTCTGTGCCTTGTTGCTTCGTTTGTTTGAAAACGTGTGACTTGAAAGGAGTTACCTTTATGCCGTCATTTTTTGAAAAAGTTGACAAAATAAGGCCGGCCTATGATGTTGTTTATAACATCACATTGCTTATATGTAAAATTCTCTTAGTTGTAGATATTTTAATTACCACTATGGCTGTTCTTGGCCGTTACATTCCTTTCATTCCGGATCCTTCTTGGAGTGAAGAGATTGTTTTAACCTGTATGTCTTATATGGCGTTTCTCTCTGCAGCGCTGGCCATCAGACGCGGTGCGCATATTCGTATGACAGCGCTAGACTCTTATCTGCCCGAAAACTTGAAAAAATCCTTGGATATTTTGGCAGATCTTGCTGTTTTTGCTTTGGCAATCGTTATGATTGTTGTAGGTTGGAAATATGCTTCCGGAATTGGCGCAAAAGGCAGCTATGTTAGCTTGCCTAAGCTATCCCGCTTTTGGATGTACTTCCCTGTACCCTTAGCCGGCGTAGCTATGGTTGTATTTGAGTTTGAAGCCATTTACACGCACATTAAAAGTTTCTTTGTAAAGGAGGAAAACTAATGACACCGGAAAATTTAGCCATCCTCGTTTTACTTGGCACTTTTTTTGTCATGGTATTTTTACGTTTTCCTATCGCTTATGCGGTAGCTCTTTCTTCTATTTTTTGTTTATTGTCACTGGGTCTTCCTTTACAGTCTGTATGCCAGCAAATGGTAAAAGGTATTAGCTCGTTTAGCTTAATGGCGGTACCGTTCTTTATTACCATGGGCGTTTTGATGGGTTCAGGCGGTATTTCGGAAAAGCTGATTGATTTGGCAAACTCTCTTGTTGGTTGGATGCGCGGCGGTATGGCAATGGTTAACATTGTAGCCAGCTACTTCTTTGGCGGCATCTCCGGCTCTGCATCTGCTGACACAGCTTCCTTGGGTTCTATCTTAATCCCCATGATGGTTGAGCAAGGCTATGACGATGACTTCTCTACAGCCGTTACCATCACTTCCAGCTGTGAGGGCTTGCTTGTACCTCCCAGCCATAACATGGTTATTTACGCAACTACCGCAGGCGGTATCTCTGTAGGCAGCTTGTTCTTAGCAGGTTATTTGCCCGCTGCTGTATTGGCTTTATCCTTGATGGTAGGCTCTTACATTATTTCTGTAAAACGTAACTATCCTAAGGGCGAGCCTTTCTCTGTTGGTAACTTTATTCGCCAGTTAGGTAAATCCATTTGGGCTTTGGCCGTAATTATTATTGTAGTTGTTGGCGTTTGCGGTGGTTGGTTTACCGCTACCGAAAGTGCTGCTATTGCTGTTATTTACAGCTTGTTTGTAAGCGTGTTTATTTACCGCGGTTTGGATTGGAAAGGCGTTTGGCGCGTAATAGGCGACGCTGTAAATACACTTTCCATCGTATTAATCTTAATTGCCACTTCCAGCATTTTTGGTTATTGCTTAACCTATCTGCATGTACCCGAAATGGCAGCTAAGGCAATTACCAGCGTTACCGATAACCCCATTGTTTTGGCATTGCTGTTAAACCTGATTTTGTTGGTTTTGGGCTGCATTATGGATATGGCGCCGATTATTTTGATTGCTACTCCGATTTTGCTGCCTTTGGCAGTTTCTATCGGTATAGACCCCATACAGTTTGGTATCATAGTTGTATTAAACTGCGGTATCGGTTTGTTAACACCTCCTGTTGGCGCTGTTTTATTTATCGGCTCAGCCGTTTCCGGCGTACCTATGGAGCGTGTGGTTAAAGCAACGCTGCCGTTCTATATTTGTATGTTAATTACACTGATTATGGTTACTTTTATACCCGCAATCAGTCTATTCCTGCCTTCTCTTGTAGGATAAAAAGGAGCTTTTATGGAGTCAATTTCGATTGACAGTTTATTGTCTAAAAAAGATTATTTAAATTTTTGTCGTTTTCGCAGCTATTATTTAAATAAGGCAAGTCGAAATTTGCTCGTTTTTCCGTTGCTTTTGGCGTTGTTTGCAATTATGAACTTTGTGCTGAAAAATACAGTTTTAGGCTGGATTTTGTTGGTACTTGCCTTATTGATTCCGTTGTGGATGTCTTTAAGTCTGCGTGGATATGCTATAAAAGAGGCGAAAAACTTCGGTTTGGAAAAACCGAGGGTGGTATATTCTTTTCGCCTTAATAATGAGGCTATCCACGTAGAAAACAACCATGAAAAGGCTGATTATCAATGGAGTCAAGTGTGGAAGTTGTTTCGCACAAAGCAATATTTTTATTTGTATATGACGCCGCAACGCGCTTTTATTATCCCCATAGAGGGTATGGAGAGCGGAGAAGAAGAGCAGCTTTGGACGCTTGCAGGCCAAAGAATGGCCGCCGAAAAATTAGTACAGAAAAAACCTTGGTACGAAAAAGGTTAAACTTTTGGTTATTGGGAGAAAACAATGGACATAAAAGCACAAAAAGACGAACAATGGGTTTCTCACCAGAACCTGTTAGCAGAAGAAGTAGCGCCGGATGTAGTACGCCGCGTAGCTGCTTATTGTGAAGATGCAATGTGTGTAGAAAATACGTTTAAAAAAGGCGGAGTTGGGGCAATGCACAGCCATCCTCACACGCAAATTACTTATGTGGCAAGTGGAGTTTTTGAGTTTACCATTGGTAACGAAACCCGCATTGTGCGCGCCGGAGATACTTTGTTAAAACAAGACGGCGTTGAGCATGGCTGCACCTGTTTGGAAGATGGGATACTGGTAGACTTTTTTACACCTATGCGCAAGGATTTTGTATAAACAAGTTGTGCTGCGGCCGGGCTGTGTTTTGGCTGCAGCACAATAAAATAAAAAGCAACACACGGGGAGGACTATCAGTATGAAAATGACATTTCGATGGTATGGAAAAGAGAGCGACGCAATTAGCTTAAAGCAGATAAAACAGATACCCGGCATGAGTGGAATTATGGGCTTGCTGGACTATAAAGCAGCAGGCGAGGTATGGACCGAGGAAGAAATAAAGGGCTATGTAGAGGAAGTACAGGCAGCAGGGCTAGAGTGCGAGGTAATAGAAAGTGTAAACGTACACGAGGATATTAAACTGGGCCTTGATACGCGCGACACCTACATTGAAAATTACAAAACAACAATACGAAACTTAGCAAAATACGGCGTAAAGGTAATCATTTACAACTTTATGCCGGTGCTGGACTGGCTGCGTACAGATTTGGCAAGAGAGATACCGGAAGACGGCAGCAACAGCTTGTATTACGATGAAAAAGAATTGGGCGATATGACGCCTTTAGAGATAGTAAGAAAAACAGCAGAAAGCAGCAACGGCTTTACTCTGCCTGGCTGGGAGCCCGAGCGCTTGGCAGAGCTTGAAAAGACATTAGAGCTGTACAAAGCCGTAGACACCGAAAAGCTGCTGGAAAACTACAAATACTTTTTAGATGCAATTATCCCTGTATGTGAGGAAGTAGGCATGGTAATGGCATGTCATCCGGACGATCCGGGCTGGCCTATTTTCGGTTTA
>JAQUTM010000143.1 GCA_028694405.1 Oscillospiraceae bacterium | reverse complement strand
GATCTAAAAGCCTTGAATATAATCTACACCCATTTTTTGTAACAGATTTATTTGCTCAACTGTCTCCGCGCCTTCTGCCACTACAGTCATTTTCATCTGCTTTATCATGTTGACAGTATTGGTATATAAAATTTTTGCCTTTTCACTGGTTTCGCAATTCCAAAGTAACGATTTGTCTATTTTAATCGTGTTAAACGGAAATTCTATCATGGTGCTGCTGCTGGCGTACCCGTTTCCATAGTCGTCCATAGAAAAGGTAATACCGCATTTTTGTAATTCAAACATGGTTTTGCGCAACTGATTTGCAGATGCAATTACTGCTGTTTCCGTAATTTCAAAGTTAATTAAACCGGGCGGTACTTTATACTGGGTTAAAATGTCCACAATTCGTTCGCTCAACTTAATTTCCATACATTGAACAGTGGATAAATTTATATGAATTACATCTATATTGTAATTCCACAACTGATTTTCGGCAATAAACTCGCAGGTTTTTTCCAGCACGAAGGTGCCTATACTATTTATTAGTCCGATTTGCTCGGCTATAGGGATAAACTCTTCCGGTGAAACGTACCCAATGCTGGTTTGCGGCATTCGCAGCAGTACCTCTGCGCCTGTAACGCACTCTTTAACACTGCTGTAAATAGGCTGAAAATATACTTCTAAAGCTTTGGCGCCTAACATGGCACGCAGTTCTGTTTCAATAATATTTCTACGGTTTATAGCCGCTGCCGTAGTTTGATTTACATTTAAAAAATTACCTTTTTTTCTGCTCTTTAAATAGTAGATTGCACTTTCTTGCAATTTCATAGCATCTTCTAAATTACCTGCATATCGGCTTACCGGCAGCCTGCAAACGCTGGCATGCAAGTTAATATCGGTATGCGCTATTCGCCAGCTGGCATTAAAACGATTTTGTATTTGCACACATAAACTGTCACACAAAGTTTCTGACAGTGTGGTTATAATAAATCTATCTCCGTTTAGACGAAAAACCGTCTTTTGGGTACAAATATCGTTTAAATAATCCGCAATTTGAGCCATTAAAGCATCACCTGCTTTTAAGCCAAATACATTGTTTACAATTTTAAAATTGTTTAAATCTATTATAACCAAAAAGCACTCTTTTTTTTGGTTATAATATTTTTCCAAAGTTAACAACAATGCCGATCTTCTATAAACGCCTGTAAGCTTATCTATATACTCATCGGGATTTTGCATGGTCAAATACATCATAAAAACAGAAAGCGTTACCGCTGCACCTGACAAGAGATACGCTGGAAAGAAAAGCTGAATTACAAGTGCTATCGCCATTAAAATCACAAAAGAATAAATGGTCCAAAACTGAATAGCGGCAATATTTTTGCGGCTGCGAAACACCAGCACAAGTGCGCCTATCATATATGTGGCACACATAACATAAAGCCAAGCAAACAGCGGTCCATGGTGATACTTCATATCAGCATCAAAAAAGAATCCCAACTTTGTAAAAGGGGTAACCAGCACGCATATTAAGCTGATAACACCCGGAAGCAGATAGATACAAAGCCGCTTTAAGTGTTCACGTTTCCAGTTTTCTGTAAAAACAACTACATAAACAAAAAACCAAATCACCTGTAAGGTTTGAAAAAAGTAGCAAAAGGCGTTAAGCCACATATTTAACCACAGCGGAACAGACGCACTGTAAGAAATAGTATAAGCTGTCAGTATATCTGTTAAAATAGTGCACACGGATAAAGCCATAAAGCCCGCAAAAATGCGCCCGCATAAATTTGTAATGTTGGTTTTGGTAAAATAGTAAACAATCATAATAAATAAAAACGGCAAAGCACACAGCTCATAGCTTATATTATAGTACATTGTTCACCTACTTTTCTTGTTTTGCCCTTTGACAAAACAGTATCAATAAAAACTCAAAATAAAATTTAAACTTCTATTTGCAGCACTGCATTTTAGTATAGCATTTGCTTTTACAGGATACAATAAATTTCATCAGTTAACTTCAATTTTTTTTCATAATTTTCCATAAAATATGCACTATATCTAAAATATGCTATACTAAATTATAAAAGAGAAAGGCGGTTAAAAATGGAATTAAAATTGCCGGTTAGAGCGCTTGTTGAATTTTTACTCCGCAACGGAAACATTGACAGCCGCTTTTCAAGTGTAGACCGTGCTCTGTTGGGCAGTCGGATTCATCGTAAGCTGCAAAAAGCCGCAGGTAAACATTATAAAGCGGAAGTGAGCCTATCCATAACACAGCAGTTAAACGATGTTACTTATACCGTATTTGGCCGTGCAGACGGCATAATTACCGAATCTGCTGAAGTTTGCATAGATGAAATTAAAACTATAGAAATTCCTTTAGAAACTTTAACCTCCGAAACCTACCCTGTACACTGGGCGCAGGCAATGTGTTATGGGCACATTTTGTGCTGTAACGAAAAGATATCTCAGTTAACTTTACAGCTTACCTATTATCAAATTGACACAGATGAAGTAAAACAATTTCGGCGTCAATTTACTGCCGCTGCTTTGGCAGACTTTTTTGTGGATTTATTGCAGCAATACGAAAAATGGGCATTGCTTACGCTTTCTTGGCAGGCAACGCGCAACGCCTCGTTGCAGCAACTCAGCTTTCCTTTTTCGGGTTATCGCAGGGGGCAGCGTGAATTTGCCATTGCAGTTTACCGCTGCATTGCAGAACAGCAGCGCCTGTTTGCCTGTGCCCCTACCGGTACAGGCAAAACCATGTCTACCCTTTTTCCCGCACTAAAAGCCATGGGTGAAAATTACGGAGAAAAAATATTTTATTTAACTGCTAAAACCATTACGCGGCAGGCCGCCCAAGAGGCGATTGGTATCTTAGCCTCCACTATGCCTGCATCTTCTCCCCTGCAATTAAAAAGCATTGTACTTACTGCTAAAGATAAAATTTGCTGTATGCAGGAACGTAATTGTACACCCGAAGCCTGTCCGCGGGCAGAGGGATATTTTAGCCGTATTAACGACGCGCTTTACACAATTTTACAAAACAATACCGTATTTGACCGTGCGTTAATCGAAGCTTATGCACAGCAATATTGCCTGTGCCCTTATGAGCTGTCTCTCGACCTCAGCACTTGGTGCGACTGTATTATTTGCGATTACAACTACTTGTTTGACCCTGTCGTTCATTTGATGCGCTTTTTTGAGGGACGCGGCGGTGACTATACTTTTTTGATAGACGAAGCCCACAACTTGGTAGAGCGCAGCCGCGAAATGTACTCTGCTATTTTGGACAAAAATGCATTTTTTGAGCTGCGCAAGCAAATGGGTAAAGAGCATAAAAAGCTGTACGCGGCTTTGGGTAAAATAAATACTGCATTTATAGCATTACGCCACCTTTGCGGCAGCAAAAAACAATATACCCAGCCAAAACTGCCGCAAGAATTGGATACTCCTCTGCGCGATTTTATTCGTTACGCAGAGGAATGGTTAAATGACAACAAGGGCAACGCGCTGGAACAAGAGATGTTATCGCTTTACTTCAACACAAAATTTTATATGCGTATTGCCGATAATTACAAAGAGAATTATACAACCTTAATTTATTTAAGCGGCAGCAATGTTATCGTAAAGCTTTTTTGTTTAGACCCTTGCACTTTTTTAGATGACTCCTTAAAGTTAGGCAACGCAGCTGTTGTTTTTTCCGCCACTTTAAACCCACTGGATTATTACAGAGACCTTTTAGGCGGAAGAGAAAACACAAAAATTTTAAATATCGAAAGCCCTTTTTGTACCGCCAATCTGGGTGTATATGTAGCAGATACTATCAGCACAAAATATATCAACCGAGAGCAGTCCTGTGCAGATATTGTAAAAATGCTGTATACCTTTATCAGCAAAAGACAGGGCAATTATATTGCATATTTTCCAAGCTATGCGTATATGCGGTTAATTTATGAGGCTTTTTGTGGGGCTTTTCCGGATATTCAGGTTTTGTTGCAGGAAAGTGAAATGGACGAACTTGCCCGTGAAACATTTTTAAACCGCTTTCAAGCAGATACTACGCACACGCTTTTGGGCTTTTGCGTTTTAGGCGGCATATACGGTGAAGGCATTGACTTAGCCGGTGAAAGGCTTATCGGCTGTGCTATAATCGGGGTAGGTTTGCCGCAAATTGGCAGCGAACGCGATGTAATACGGGACTACTTTAACGAAAAAAACGGCTATGGATTTGACTTTGCCTATCGTTATCCCGGCATGAACAAAGTGCTGCAAGCTGCGGGACGCGTTATTCGTACCGAACAGGACAAAGGTGCTGTTTTGCTCATTGATGACCGCTTTACCACAAGTGCTTACCAGCAGCTTTTTCCCAAGCACTGGCAACAGTTTAAAACCATAAAAAACTGTTCACAGCTGGAACAAGAACTAGATGCCTTTTGGCAGACATAAGCTTTTGCAAAATTTAAAAAAGCCCTTGTGTTTTTCTGGTTTATTAAACTTTTTTCTGCTTTTTTCGCATACAAAAGCCGCCCACTGCACAAACTGTGCATAGGGCGGCTTTTTATTCTTCTGTTATTTCCGCATAACGGTCGTTAAAATCGTGTACTACCCCATTTTGAATATACCGCGGTAATGTGTCCAACCTCACATTGTGGATACTTTTAAATATGTTATCGTCAACCTGAGGGTTTTGTAAGCGCAAAGCATTTAAAAGCTGTTTTACCTCTGCACGCTTAGAATTATGTGTGGTTTCATCGTCCTTGGTAACGCGGCAAGCACATCGTATAAAGTTTAAATCGTTATATCGCGTCCAGGCAATTATATCTGCCTCCCGCACCAGGTAAAGGGGGCGAATCAACTCCATGCCCGCATAATTAGCGCTGCGCAGCTTAGGCGGCATAGATTTTATCTCCCCGCCAAATAAAATACTCATCATGACTGTCTCCGTCACATCGTCAAAATGATGTCCCAATGCAATTTTATTACAGCCGGCTTGCTGCGCCAACTTATAAAGCCAACCGCGGCGCATACGCGCACACAAATAGCAGGGAGACTTTGGCACGTTATCCACTACTTCAAAAATATCCGTATCAAATATTTCAATGGGAATATTTAAGGCGGCGGCATTGTCTGCAATTTTTTTACGATTGGCTGCACTATAACCGGGGTCCATTACCAGATAACGTACTTCAAAGGGTGTTTTACTGTGTTTTTGCAGCTGCTGCATACAAACCGCCAACAGCATACTGTCTTTTCCCCCGGAAATGCAAACGGCAATTTTATCGCCTTTCTCTATTAAATTGTAATCTTTTATGGCTCCGGTAAATTTTCCCCAGATTGCCTTACTGTATTTTTTTGTGACACTGCGCAGAGCCATAGATGCCTTTTCCATTTTATCCTCCATTACTTTACCCTTGCTTTATGACCGTTTGGTTTTGTATACACTGTGGTATTTTATTTACTTTACCTTAAGAAACGTTTATACTTATAAGAATAACATATTTGAAAGAAATTAAAAACCAAAGGATTATTACATGAAATTTAACGAATTAAACTTATCACCCGCAATTTTAAAAGCAATTAATGAAATTGGCTATACTGAGCCTTCTTCTATACAAGAGCAGGCTATTCCCGGCGTTTTACAAGGCCGAGATTTAGTTGGCTGTGCCCAAACCGGTACCGGCAAAACAGCCGCCTTTGCCATGCCCATTTTACAG
>JAQUTM010000142.1 GCA_028694405.1 Oscillospiraceae bacterium | reverse complement strand
GTTCAATTTGCCGCAGAAAAAGATTTAATCGGAAACTTTGCGCAAATAAACGTTACAGGTGTAAAAGGTGCAACAACCTTAATGGGAACACTGGTGTAAGTATTTTAACTGCCCCAAAATTGGTACAGTTTTAAATAAATAATTTATAAAAATAAGGAGCGACACATGGATATTATTACCCTGTTTAAACAAGCAGCCGCAGAACTGCAAAACGACGCACGCTATATTGCTTTACAGCAAGCAAGAGACTTAAATGACAAAGATGAAGAATTGCAGACACAAATCGGTGATTTTAATCTTGCTCGTATGGACTTAAACAATGAGATTGGAAAAACAGAGCGTGATGAAGCAAAAATTGCAGCACTAAATGAAAAAATAAACACGCTTTACAGCGAAATTATGAGCAATGACAGCATGGTAGCTTACAATGAGGCTAAAACTGATGTTGATGCTTTGCTGCAACATATCAATGCTATTGTAACAGCTGCTGTAAACGGTGAAGACCCCATGACTGTACAGGAGCCACAGGCAGGCGGTTGTTCCGGTAGCTGTGGAAGTTGCGGCGGTTGTCACTAAAGATTAAATTTCTTTTTTTGATTTTGCCCTTGTGCTGGCCACAAGGGCAGCTGTGAGAGAAAGAATAAAAAATAGGCGGTGTGTATTTTGGCAGAGCTTTCCCCCATGATGAAACAATACTTCGAAATTAAAAATCAGAATAAGGATAAAATTTTGTTTTTTCGTCTAGGCGATTTTTACGAAATGTTTTATGAGGATGCTGTTTTAGCAAGCAAAGAACTAGAGCTTACCCTTACAGGCCGGGACTGTGGGCAAGAGGAACGTGCGCCTATGTGCGGCGTGCCGTTTCACAGCAGCGAAGCTTATATTGCAAGGCTGATATCAAAGGGGTATAAAGTAGCTATTTGTGAGCAGGTTGAGGACCCTGCATTGGCAAAAGGTTTGGTTAAGCGAGACGTTATCCGTGTTGTAACGCCGGGTACAGTAATTGAAAGCAGTATGTTGCAGGACGATAAAAATAACTACATTGCCAGCGTTTATCTTACAAGCACGCAAAGCGGTATTTGTTTTGCAGACGTCAGCACAGGTGAAATACATACCACTGTCCTGTCTGCAAAAGGGCTGGCACAACATGTTATTTCAGAATTGTGCCGTTTTTCACCAAGCGAAATATTATTTAACGAGGTTGTTTTGTCGTATAAAGAAGTTACCTCGTATATTAAAAATCAGCTGAGTGCCGCTGTAGAGCTGTTGGATAAAACGCAGTACGATTATCAAACCGCTTTGGACACCGTACAGCGACAATTTGGCCAAGACTATGCTACTGTGACAGACGTAGCAAAAGACAGTCCGGTGCTATTTGCTCTGTCTGCACTGATAAATTATTTAGAGGCCACCCAAAAAAAAGGTGTAGAGCGTTTAAAAAATGTATCTAACTATACCGAAAATCAATATATGCAGCTTTCTCCTGTGACGCGTGCAAATTTAGAGCTTTGCGAAACGATGCGAGGACGGGAGAAAAAAGGTACTTTATTGTGGGTTTTAGATAAAACAGCAACTGCTATGGGCAAACGTCTGTTGCGCACTTATATAGAGCAACCGCTTGTAAACGTACAAACTATAAATAATCGTCTAAATGGCGTAGAGGAACTATATCATGCGTCGGTTCAGCGTGCGGAATTAGTGGCAGGGCTAGAACAAATTTTTGATTTGGAGCGCTTGATGACGCGTGTTGTTTATGGCAGCGCTGCGCCGCGAGAAATTTATGCGCTGGCTGTAACCTGTAGACAATTACCGCAAATAAAAAAGCTGTGCAGTGTGTTTACAAGCACAGAGCTGAAAGAAATTTATAATAAAATAGATGAACTGAAGGACGTTGAACAAAATATTACCGCAGCAATAGAAGAAGACGCACCCATAAGCTTAAAAGAGGGAGGCGTTATAAAATCCGGATTTAGTGCTGAAGTAGACGAATTGCGAGATATTGTCCACGGCGGAAAAAGCTATTTAACCTCTTTAGAAACTAAGCTAAAAGAGGAAACAGGTATTCCAAAATTAAAAATAGGCTACAATCGCGTATTTGGCTATTACATTGAAGTAACGCGTTCTTATACCGAGCAGGTGCCTGCGTACTTTGTACGCAAACAAACCTTAGCGGGGGCGGAAAGATACATCACGGACGAACTAAAGCAACTGGAAAACAAAATATTAGGTGCCAATGAGCGGCTTGTTGTATTGGAAAGAGAACTGTTTGACGAACTACTGAAAAATATTTCGGCACAGCTTACCCGCATACAGCAAACGGCAACAGCTGTGGCGCGTCTTGATGTTTTAAGCAGTTTTGCAGAAGTTGCCGCAAAAAACAATTACATCAAACCCGAAGTAAATGCGGGCGGAGCTTTGGAAATCTTAGAGGGCAGACACCCTGTAGTAGAAACCATGTTAAGCGACAGCTTGTTTGTGCCTAACAGTACCGCTTTGGATAATGATAATCGTGTCATGATTATTACAGGTCCCAATATGGCCGGTAAATCCACTTATATGCGGCAGGTAGCGTTAATTACTTTGATGGCACAAATAGGCAGTTTCGTACCTGCCAAAAAATGCACGGTTGGTGTAGTAGACAGTATTTTTACGCGTGTAGGCGCCAGCGATGATTTATCTGCAGGGCAATCAACTTTTATGGTTGAGATGACAGAAGTAGCGGAAATTTTAAACTGTGCTACCTCCAACAGCTTAGTAATTTTAGATGAAATAGGCCGAGGAACCTCTACCTTTGACGGCATGAGTATAGCGCGTGCTGTAGTAGAGCATATAGCCCTAAAAGAAAACGGTCTTGGTTGTAAAACGCTTTTTGCCACTCATTATCATGAGCTAACGGCTTTGGAGGACAGTTTAGATGGCGTAAAAAACTATAGCGTTGCCGTTAAAAAGCGTGGAGATGATATTACCTTTTTACGTCGAATCGTTGCCGGACCGGCAGATGACAGCTATGGAATAGAAGTAAGTAAATTAGCGGGGTTGCCCGAAACCGTAGTGAAACGCGCAAAAGAAGTTTTAAAGCTTTTAGAAGCATCGGCACCTAGTTTAACAGAGGAATCGCGACAACTTAACTTTGAAAATTTTGAGCGGTTTCAGCCGCAAAAGCCATCGGAAGATTTGGTGAAAAAATTAAGAGAAATTGATATTGACACGTTAACGCCATTAGAGGCGCTAAGCGTGTTAAATCAGTTAAAAAACAGCATAAATTAAGCAAAAGAGGAGGGTCTCATGGCTGTAATACACATTTTAGATAAACACACGGCAGAGCTGATTGCGGCGGGAGAAGTAGTGGAAAGGCCTTCCAGTGTAGTAAAGGAATTAACCGAAAATGCGATTGATGCAGGCGCGACAGCCGTTTCTATCCGCATTACCAAAGGCGGTATCAGTTTAATAGAGATACAAGATGACGGCTGTGGTATAGAGCCAGACTACATCAACACTGCATTTATTCGTCATGCTACCAGTAAAATTGAAAAAGAGACAGATTTGGAGCATATAGCCACACTGGGATTCCGCGGTGAGGCACTGGCCAGCATTGCAAGCGTTGCAAAAGTACAGCTGTTAACCAAAACATCGGAGAATGACACCGCGTTTTTATACTGCATAGAAGGCGGCGAGGAACAGTACATGATAGAGGGCGCACGCCCCCAAGGGACAACCATAACTGTTCGGGATTTGTTTTTTAACACACCTGCACGCATGAAGTTTTTAAAAAAAGATACCAGTGAAGCAAATTATGTGCAAGACGTGGTTATGCAGCTTGCTTTATCGCACCCGGAAGTAGCTTTTAAGTTTACGCGTGATAATAAAGAACAGTTTTATACACCCGGGGACGGAAAACTTTTAAGCGCGATTTATGCGGTGCTTTCTCGAGATTTTGGTAAAGACTTGGTTGAGGTAAATGCGCAAGAAGATGGTGTATGCGTAGCAGGATATATTACGCCGCCCAAAGCGGCGAGAGCAAGCAGAAGCATGCAGTTCTTTTATATAAACGGACGTCTTGTAAAAAATCGTACCCTTATGGCGGCAGTAGAACAGGCTTATCGAGGCACGGTGATGCAGGGGAGGTTTCCAGGCTGCGTGTTAAATATTTCTATGCCCTGCGACAAAGTGGACGTAAATGTACATCCGGCTAAAACAGAAGTGCGTTTTGCAAAAGACAGTGAAATTTTTGATGCGGTATATAAAGCAGTAAAAGGTGCACTTTTTAAACCCCAGAATTTGCAAAAAGCTATGGATATGCGCTTTTCTGCAAAAGCCGAGGAAAAGCCAACCCCCGAAAAAGTAAAAGCTGCTCTAGGTGTCTTGTCTGCGTGTGCAGTTAGCAACAGGACTGAGGAACCAAGCTTACCCTGTGAGCAGATTGATTTCTTGGCCAGCACTCCTGTGGTAGCATATCAAACCCAAAAAACAAGTGATAAAAATCCAGTTGATGTTAAACCACAGCAGTTGTTTGACGCGGAGGGGCTTTTATCAAAAGAGCAAGTTGAATTTGGAAAAGATTTTTTAACAACCTCAGACCAATCCTCTATAGAAGAGCCTATCCGGGAAGCTTTGCCCAAGCAGGTACACAATGTTTTGCAACAGCATGAGGAAGAACCGGACACCTTCAAAGAAAAGAATGATGACACAGCATCTTCATTTAATACAAAGACTTTACAGTTGGTGGGAGAGGTGTTTAAAACCTATATAATAGCCCAATATGAGGACGAGATGTGCTTTATTGACAAACATGCTGCTCACGAACGTATTTTATACGAAAAATTAGTGGCAGGTTATGGTAAAGTGGCAAGTCAAATGCTGTTAACACCTGTTACCGTACAGCTTTCGGCTCAAGAAAAAAATGCTTTACTGTCTGTAGAAGCGATTTTGCTGGAAGCCGGGATAGAAGCAGAAGATTTTGGAGGAAGCTCGGTTCTCATTCGTGCAGTGCCCGCAGATGTGGTAGAACAAGATGTGGAAAATTTAGTAATTGAGATTGCAGATAAACTGATTGTGAATAATAGAGATACCGTAAGCGATAAGACAGACTGGATATTGCATTCAATCGCGTGTCGCGGCGCAATAAAAGCGGGCGATAAAACGCCGTTTGAGCAGCTGCTAAAATTGGCACAAGATATTTTAAATGAAACGGTTCCGCCTTTTTGCCCGCATGGCAGACCGGTGATTTTAAAGCTTACACAAAAGGAGTTGGAAAAACAATTTGGCAGGCTTGGATAAACATAAAATACTGGTAATATGCGGGCCAACTGCCAGCGGAAAAACAAATCTATCGGTAGAAATGGCAAAACGCTCAAACGGAGAAATTATATCTGCGGATTCTATGCAGATTTACAAAGGGCTTTCAATAGGTACGGCAAAAGTAACTATAGATGAAATGCAAAGTATTCCGCATCATTTAATCGATTTTTTGTCTCCACAAGAGCTCTTTAGCGTTGCGGATTTTGTACAGTACGCCGGTGCCTGTATAGAAAAAATAGCGGATAAGGGAAAAACCCCTATTATAGCAGGCGGAACAGGACTTTACATTTCAAGCCTTATAAATGGCATTCAATTTACAAAAGATGATACCGATTATGCTTTAAGAGAACAGCTGCAAAAGCAAGCTGCAGAGCTTGGTGCACAGGAAATGCACCGGCAGCTTGAGACAGTAGACCCA
>JAQUTM010000141.1 GCA_028694405.1 Oscillospiraceae bacterium | reverse complement strand
GATTAAATATGAAAGTTTGTTTCAACAGAAAAACTCCTTATATCAATATTATGCTATAACAAATTTTAATACTATTTTACAAAAGTATACGCCATTGTAAGCTTTATTGTCAATAAAACGCAAAAAGCCGATTTCTGCTGTTTAGAAAGATACTTTTTTGCCCACACTCCTATTAAAAAGGCAGCTATATAGGGAGGAAGTATCATGTTTGTGTTTAAAGGCTTTGGCGAAAAAGCAGGAGCCATATTAAATGAGGCACTTAAAATAGCCGGAAATATGGGGCATACCTATGCCGGTACCGAACACATTTTAGCAGGCATTTTGGCGCAAGGCGGCAGTACAGCGGCCACCTTGCTAGTGCGGCGAGGCGTGTACACCACTGCGGTAAACGGTATGCTTTTGGAAACAGCGGGGCGTGGAGATAAAACCTATCTCACACCACAGGATTTTACTCAAAATGCTACCATGGCGTTAGAGCTAAGCATTGCAACGGCGCGCAATGACGGAGATAAAGAGGTAGAGCCACACCATATTTTATCTGCTTTGCTTGAAAATAAGTCTAATGCGGCGTGCCGCATTATTGCAACACTTGGCGCAGAAGTGGAAAGTGAAGTTACGACTCAGCCCATGCAGGGTGGTACACAGATGCGCATGGCGTCAAGCTCAGCTCCTCGTGCCAAAGCGTTAGAACGATATGGCCGCGATTTGACACAGCTTGCGCAACAAGGCCAACTAGACCCTGTTATCGGCCGCGATTTAGAAACCCAGCGTACCATGCAGATTTTGTGCCGCAGACAAAAAAACAATCCTTGCTTAATAGGCGAACCCGGTGTGGGCAAAACTGCGGTAGTGGAGGGGCTGGCTCAGCTTATTGCAAAAGGTCTGGTGCCGCCTATGCTGCGCGGCAAACGTTTAATCAGTTTGGATTTAACCAGTATGATAGCAGGTACAAAATATCGTGGTGACTTTGAAGAGCGTTTAAAAAGTGTACTGGAAGAGGTGGGCAGGCTGCATAATGTGGTGCTGTTTATCGACGAGCTGCATACCATTATCGGGGCGGGTGCCGCGGAGGGCGCACAAGATGCGGCAAGCATTTTAAAGCCTGCACTGGCAAGAGGCGGTATCCAGCTTATTGGCGCAACTACCATTGAAGAGTTTCGCCGCCATATAGAAAAAGACGCCGCGCTGGAACGCCGTTTTCAGCAAATTATGGTAGAAGAACCCACAGCTGCCGTTGCAGTGGGTATTTTAAACGGTTTGCGCCCTAAATATGAGAGCTACCACAAGGTTAAAATTACACAAAAAGCCATTGACGCCGCCGTGGAGCTGTCTACCCGTTATATTCAAGGGCGCTTTTTACCCGATAAAGCCATCGATTTAATTGATGAAGCAGCTGCTCGCCTTACGATAGAGCGTAATGGCCAGCCTATGGCGCAAAGCAGTACAGCGCGCCAATTAGAAGAACTGGGACAAAAGCGTCGCGCGGCTATTGCGGCACAAAATTTTGCCGAGGCAGCAAATCTGCGCAGACAGGAAGAAGCTTTACAGGCAAAGCCGTTTCAACTGGATACCGCGGAGTATCCGGTATTAGATGAAAGCGCTATAGCAAAAGTGGTAAGCGGCTGGACAGGAATACCTGTGGAGAAACTGCAAAGTGCCGAGGCAACGCGCCTTTTACAGCTGGAACAGCTGCTGCAAAAACGTGTGGTTGGACAAGAAAGCGCCATTGCGGCACTGGCGGGTGCTGTGCGCCGCAACCGTGTGGGCTTGGGAGAAGCCCGCCGCCCGGTAGGTGGATTTTTGTTTTTAGGTCCTACAGGCACCGGAAAAACAGAGCTTTGCAAAGCGCTTGCACTTGCTGTGTTTGGCAATGAAAAAGCCATGCATCGCTTTGATATGAGCGAATATATGGAAAGCCACGCGGTGGCGCGTTTAATTGGTGCACCTCCGGGATATGTGGGCCACGACGAGGGCGGACAATTAACAGAGGCTGTACGCCGTAAGCCTTACAGTATCGTACTTTTGGACGAGATAGAAAAAGCCCACCCTGATATTTTTAATTTGCTGCTACAGATACTGGAGGAAGGGCAGCTTACAGACGGTTTGGGCAGAACAGTAGATTTTGCAAGCACGATTGTAATTGCCACCAGCAATATAGGTGCGCGTCAGCTTTCTGCAAACAAAGCGGCACTGGGGTTTGCGGGCGGACCGCCTGCCGCCACTACAAAACAGGCGGCGCTAGCAGCTGTGCGGGAGACTTTGCGTCCGGAGCTTGTAAACCGCTTTGATGAAATTGTGGTGTTTGAACCGTTAAGCCAGCAAAGCCTGCAAACCATTGCGGGTATGCAGCTGGCTCGCTTAGCCGCCCGTGCCCAAAAGCTGGGCATCACCCTGCGATATAATAAAGATACTACAGCATTTCTTGTAAAAATGGCCGGTGAAGAAAGCCGCACCATGGGGGCGCGTCCGCTGCGCCGCGCGGCAGCGTTGTATGTAGAAAATGTGTTGTCGGCCGAGCTGCTGCGTGGTACAATAGCGGCAGGCGACACCGTAGATGCTGTTGTACAAGAGGATAAGATTGTGCTTCGTGCCACAGCGGGTGTCAGTTCATAACAAGCAGGAGAGATAAAACATGAAACTGATATTTGCAAGCGATATTCACGGCTCGGCATTTTATGCGCAAAAGGTTGTAGACGCCTTTGAAGCAGAAAAAGCAGATAAATTGATTTTGTTGGGAGATTTGCTGTACCATGGTCCCCGCAATGATTTGCCACGTAATTATGCGCCAAAAGCCGTAATACCGCTGTTAAACGGGTTAAAAGATAAAATTTTGGCTGTGCGTGGCAACTGCGACAGCGAGGTAGACCAAATGGTACTGGAATTTCCCATATTGGCAGACTATGCGCTGTTAATGCTGGAAAACGGCCGTACCGCATATCTCACCCATGGCCATACCCACAACGAAGCAAATTTGCCTCCTTTGGCAACAGGGGATATTTTAATTCACGGTCACACCCATGTGCAGGTTATGGAGGACAGAGGCAGCTATATATTTATAAATCCCGGCAGTACCAGTATTCCAAAAGAGAACACTTGTCACAGCTATATGATTTATCAAAACGGTGTTTTCACTATAAAAAATATCGAAACAGCACAAGAGGTGAAAAGCTTTACTTTGTAAAACCAAACCTTTTGTAAATAATAAATTATTTTAAGCGACAAAAGGCTCCGTCTAATTATAGACAGAGCCTTTTGCACTTTGGAGAAAATATAAAGTTTGAAGAAGTAGTTAAAATAAAAGTATTTAAACAGCTGTGCCGTAAAATTTTAGGGTGGCAAACAGGCTGCTTCAAAAAGTGGCTACGGGTTAGCACAAAACTGTTTTATTGCGTAACTGCACTTTCGGGGGTTACAGTAGCGCCTGCGTTAGCGTCAGGGGCAACCATGTTTTGCCTGTTGCCGCCTTGTGGCCTGTCTGTAGGCATAGTGCCATCTGTGGGCATTTGCGGTGCAGTACCGTCACTAGGCATGTCGGGAAACGTGCCGTCGGCAGGCATGTCGCCGCGATTTCCTTTACCGCCCATCATGCCGCCCATCATGCCACCGCTTGCTGCGCTGCCGTCAGAACTGATAGAAGTAACCACTTTTTCGGGGGTGATGGTGCAAAGCTGTGTGCTGTTGCTGTAAAGCGTGTAAGTGCTGTTTACAGCAATTTCGGGGGCGCTGATACATACCCAGCTATAATCTTTTTTGGGGGTAAAGGTGGCAACAGTATTGCCGCTGGAATCGGCTAAAGTAACAGTGGTATTGGCACTTTGGGCAGAGGTATAATATACAGCAATAGAATTTTGTGTGCTTGTATCGGTAAAGCTTTGTGCCATGCCGCTGCTGCCTGCCATAGTTACCAGCCCGCCGCTTATATCTGCCACGCCGTTATAGTCAAATGCGCCGTTGCCATTGTCGGTGGGACCGTATACTGTAGTATAACCGCCGCTTACATATATATTTCCGTTTGCGTCTATGCCGTCTCCTGCTGCGTTAATAAGCAGAGTGCCTCCGCTTATTTTAATGTAAATACTACTGTCGGCAGAAAATTCGTTTGCGCCGGGACGCCCGTTTACGCTGCTGCTGTCACTGCCGCCGGCTGCGTTTAAGCCATCGTCGTTGGCAACCAGTTCTATTGTGCCGCCGCTAACTTCGATAGCGCTGCCCTCAATTCCTTCATAGCTTTTTAAAATATCAATTTTGCCGCCTAGAATAGACACAATATGGTCTGCGTGAATACCGTCGTCGCCGCTGGATAAAGTTAAAGTACCCCCTGCAAGGGTTAAGTCTGTACCGCAGTGCAAGGTATCGTCGCTGGCGTCAATGGTAATGCTGCCACCTGTAACATATAGGGCGTTGTTGCTTTTTAATCCCTTTGCACTGTCGCTTGCGGTGTCATCGGTTGTAGTTTGGTTTGTTTGGTTGCCGCCCCACATACCCCAGCTTCCGTTTTGTTTGCTGCTTGCATTTTCACTGCCGCCACCCGAGGTAACAGCAAGTGTTCCATCGGTAATTTGCAAAGTGCTCTCGGCTTGTAAGCCGTCATTAGCGGAAACAATATTTAAGGTGCCGCCATCAATGCTTATCCAGCCTTTTTCCGCTTCGGTTGTGTTGCTGGCTTGTATGCCGTCGGTCCCTGCGGTAATGGTAAGGTTGCCGCCACATATGGCGATGGCGTCCTTGCCTTTTAAACCGTGATTAGGTGCGCTGACGGTAATGGTACCGCCTGTAATATATAAATCATCTTTGCTTACAATGCCGTTGTTATAGTTGGCGGTTACCACAAGTGTACCGCTGCCGTTAATGGTTAAATCGTCTTTGCTGAAAACAGCCCCGTTAGGTTCTTCATTTGCGTCTAAAACGTAATTTGCACCATCTGTAACAGTGTTTGTACTGCCTTCGGCTAAAGTTAAAAATACTTTATCTGCCTGCTTTACAAAAATAGGCGCACTGCTTTCACAGGTGATGTTTACACCGTTTAGTACAATTTGTACTTTATCGGTATTGGCAGCTTCTACAATAATTTGGCCGTTTGTAAGGCTGCCGTTTACAACATAAGTGCCGGCAGAATTTATGGTAACCATGCTGTTGCTTACCGTGGCACCTGCGCCGCTTACGGTACTGCCATTATCGCTTAAAGTGATGGCTACTGCTGCGTCAGCGTCCCATGTGCCGTCTAAATCTCTGTCAGAGTAAGCGGGGTCAATCATGCCGCTTACCGTTAAAGCCGTGGCAGAGTCTGTTTGCGTGGCATTTGCGTCAGTTTGCGGCTGTGATGAGGTTTCACTCTCGGCTGCCTTATTGCCACACGCGGTAAGGGTGGCAAACAGCATAATGCTTGCCAGCACCACTCCGGTTTTGCGTAAATAATTTCGTTCCATATTCCAATGCTCCTTTATAGCCTGCGTTTAAATTACAATTCATCTTTGGCTGTGGGTACTTTTCCGCAGCTGATGTTTAGGTTTCCGTTGCGACAGCGCAGTTCGTCAATAAATTTTTTCTCTGCTGCAATATTTTTTAGCGCAATGTGGTAATGTAACTCGTACAGGCTGCCCATGTTGGTAGTGCGCACCCGCACCAGCTCACAGCTGCGGGTGTATTTTTCAAATAGGTCATCAAAAACACCGCTGTAATCTAAGCTTTCGGGAATGGTTATTTTCAGTTCTTTTTCGGCGGCTTTCTGTTGACCGAAATTTGTACCGAAAAGCACA
>JAQUTM010000006.1 GCA_028694405.1 Oscillospiraceae bacterium | reverse complement strand
TGTATGGGCGGGCGCGTAGTAGGGGCGGGGCTTGCCTGTGAAATGGTAGACCTGTTTTTAAACACAGAATTTGAGGGCGGACGCCATGCAACACGCGTGGACAAAATTACTGCTCTTGAAGATAATTTTTAAGCAATTTTGCTCTGTTTTGCAGAGTACAGCCCCTTTTTTCACTTTGCCGACAGCCGTAGAAAAGGGTATTATAAATTTGTCAGCTGTCGGAGAAGGAGCTTTGAAATGAGCAAACAGCCCATGATTATGAATCACCCTTTGGTACAACACAAAATTAGCCTTATGCGCAACAAGCATACAGGTACAAAAGAATTTAAAGAGTTGGTAAGTGAGCTTGCCACTTTGCTTTGCTATGAGGCAACAAGAGACCTGCCTTTAGAAGAAATTGAAATTGAAACACCTGTAGCTATTGCTAAAACCAAAGTATTGGCAGGCCGTAAATTGGCTCTTGTGCCTATTCTGCGCGCCGGTCTTGGCATGGTTGACGGTATGCTTACTTTATTGCCCGCTGCAAAAGTTGGTCATATTGGCATGTACCGCAACGAGGAGACCTTAGAGCCTGTAGAATATTACTGCAAATTGCCCGAGGACATTGCTGAGCGTGATGTAATCGTGCTGGACCCCATGCTTGCAACAGGTGGCAGCGCCTGTGACGCCATTACACAAATTAAAAAACGCGGCGCACGCACCATTAAATTCATCTGCATTATTGCCGCCCCAGAGGGCCTTGCAAAATTGCAGGCACAACACCCTGATGTTGATATCTATGTAGGCTCTTTGGACGAAAAGTTAAATGAAAACGGTTATATTGTGCCCGGTTTAGGCGACGCCGGCGACCGTATTTTTGGTACAAAATAAGGAGTTATTATGGTTAAGAAGCTACTATCTGCCACTCTACTGTTTCTTCTGTGTTCGATAGCCTGCGCCGGTATGCTCTGGCTTGTACTGACCTTTAGCTTTTTTACTCCTATAATTCACAATATTTTGTTGGGCTGCTTTGCTTTTTTAGCTGTTTGCCTAATCCTTATTTATCTCTCGCACCTTGTGCATTTGTTGCGTAAAGAAAGTAAAACCGTTTAAACAAAATTTGCTAAACAGCTTGCTGTGCAATTTGCTATAACCCATAAAGCACATATTAAAATGTTGCCTCTGTGCTTTTTATTTTCTAACCTTATATTTTATAATAATGTTTTAGACTAGTGTCTTGCACGCAAAATTGGGCTATTAAATATGGTGTAAAGCTTAACGCAACGCCTTGCTTTCTGTTAAAACAAAACTGCTCTTTCATTACATGTATTCCATGTAGCGAAAGAGCAGTTTTTTATTTAACTTGGTTTTCGCTCGCTTAAATATACGCCTAGCAAAATAAAAATACCGCCTAACACAATGCGCCAAGTAATTACTTCCCCTAAAACAATAGCAGAGGCAACTATGGTAACCAACGGTGTAAGATAAATAAAATTATTTGCCTTTACGATTCCTATCTTGCCCATTATGCTGTTCCATAATAAATAACACACACTACTTGCAATTAAACCCAAAAACAGCAAATTGGCTACGACCACAGGCTCTTTTAAAACCGTAAAATTCATCTTTTCTTTTATAAAAGGCAAAACCGGAAGCAATGTAAGAATGGCATATAAAAAAATCCTTCTCGTAATAATAATGCCATTGTAGGCGGTGCTCATTTTTGTAACAGTTACCGAATATACCGCCCAACAAAGCGCTGCCGCAATGGCCAACAGGTCTCCCCATAAGCGCAGCTGCAGGCTACCGCTGTACACCACCAAAAACACGCCTGTAAAGGCCACAAAAAAGCCTATAACTAAATTTTTAGTTAGTTTGTGGCCGGTAAAAAAATGCGCCAAAATAGCTGTTAAAATAGGCGCGGTTGTAATAAGCAGGCTTACGTTACTGGCCCAAGAAAATTTTAACGCGTAATTTTCTGCCAGATAATACACCGAACCACCTGTAATACCCGCCAAGAGAAACAGCAGCTCATCTTTTAGGCAATGTGGTTTTTCTATTTTGGGGTACACAGCAAGCAAGGAGAGATACGCAATAATAAAGCGCATAAACATAAGCTGTGTAGGCTGCATGTAATTTAGCAATACCTTACTGCTTATAAAAGTGGTAGCCCACACGCCTATTACAAAAAGCGCAAATATGTAATAAATAATAGCTTTCTTTTCTTTCATTTTAAATTTCCTTATAGATAAATAAAAGGCAGACGCGCGTCTGCCTTTTATCAATATTACAAATTTAAATTACGACACCATAATATACATATTGTAATATACTTTATTTTTAACAAGTATACAGCTTAATAAGCTTTACCCCATACTACCATTTGGGTGGCGGGCTTGCCGCAGCAAGGACACACGTCGCTTAGATGCTCCTGTTCAAAAGGCATACAACGGCTGGAAAGCCCTGCTTTTTCTTTCATCATGTTCTCACAGGCTTCGTCTCCACACCACATAGTTTTAATGTAACCACTGTTTTCGGCAGCTGTTTTTATTACATCTTCCATAGTGGTACAAGCCCAAGTACGATTTTCGCGGTTTTCCTTGGCGCGAGTGTACAGATTATTTGCCAGTTCATCAAGCAATTCCGGAATTTTCGTCTCCAGCTCGTCCAAGCTTACAAAATACTTCTCGCGTGTATCACGGCGCACCAAAACGCACTGATTTTTTTCTATATCTTTGGGGCCGATTTCCAGACGTAAGGGTACACCCTTCATCTCGTACTCGCTAAACTTCCAACCCGGTGCTTTGTCGCTGGCGTCCATTTTTACGCGTACAAATTTAGATAGGCGTTCTCTCAACTCCTCTGCTTTTTCCAGTACACCTTGTTTGTGCTGTGCCACCGGCACAACTACAACTTGAATTGGCGCAATAGCGGGAGGTAAAATCAAACCGCTGTCATCGCCATGTGTCATAATAATTGCACCAACCAAGCGTGTAGAAACACCCCAGCTTGTTTGAAACGGGTATTGCAGCTGGTTATCGCGGCCTGCAAAAGTTACGTTAAACGCTTTGCTAAAGCCATCGCCAAAGTAATGGCTTGTACCGCTTTGCAATGCTTTACCATCATGCATCATAGCCTCTATGGTGTATGTTGCCTCGGCACCCGCAAACTTCTCGCTATCTGTCTTTTTGCCTTTTAGCACAGGAATCATCAAATATTCCTCCGCCATTTTTGCGTAGATGTTCAGCATTTGCTCGGTTTCTGCCTTGGCCTCATCTGCTGTTTCATGGATAGTATGTCCCTCTTGCCACCAAAACTCTCGGCTGCGTAAAAAAGGACGTGTGGTTTTTTCCCAGCGCACAACGCTGCACCACTGGTTGTATTTCATGGGCAAGTCACGCCAGCTTTGCAGCACATGACTAAAATGGTCACAAAACAAAGTTTCGCTGGTAGGACGCACACACATACGTTCCTCCAGCTTTTCGGCTCCACCGTAAGTTACCCATGCAACCTCGGGTGCAAAGCCATTAACATGATCTTTTTCTTTTTGAAGCAGACTTTCCGGAATAAAAATAGGCATTGCTACGTTTTCATGGCCGGTAGCTTTAAACATACCATCTAAAATGTGAGTAATATTTTCCCATATGGCATATCCATAAGGACGTAAAATTACACACCCCTTTACTGCACTATAATCTACCAATTCTGCTTTTAGGCAAATATCGGTATACCACTGTGCAAAATCCTCGTTGATAGGGGTAATGGCCTCTACCAGCTTTTTGTCATTACTCATCGCGCTTTTCCGCCTTTCCTCACTCGCACCACAGCCTACATTTTGTTGTCTGCGGCCTATAAATAAAGCCCCCATTTTGTATGGGGGCTTTTGATTTTACTGCCTACACGTTTTCTTCAATATAGCGAACAACGTCCCCAACGGTTTTGAAGTTTTCGATATCCTCGTCTGGAACTTCCACATTGAATTCTTCCTCAATAGACATAATTAAGTCTACGATGTCAAGGGAATCGGCTTCAAAATCTTCGATGATGTCGCTCTCCATTGTAATTTTATCTTCTTCTAAATCAAGTTGTTCACATAGTATTTCTTTAATACGATCAAATATCATAAAATACATCCTCCTCAGATTGGTCTACAACCTTTTATATCTTTTTTTTGCATACTTGTCAAGCCTATCCGGTAATTTTTTTTATTGTGTTCACAATTCTGTTATTTTAACCGAAAAGCATTTGGTTTTGATATATAGTATGGCATACTTTGATGGTATATTCAAGATTTCTATAAAACTTTCATCGAGGTTTTAAAAAAATTTTTTGTGTTTTTAGAAAAGGTTTTTTTCTTTTTATAAAAGTGCTTTTTACAAAAATTTACTTTTAAAGTTGCTCTTATTGCAAGTTGCTTTCAACACTTGTGTAGCTTATAATAGAAGCATGTTAAAAACAGACGAGGATATGATATGAAACTTCTCCCAGATAAAAAACACTTTTCTACGGTTATTGTCTACCTTTTGGCGATACTTACCTTTTTATGGCCCGTTTTTTACTTAAACAAAGGCATTGCCGTTACCGATACAGCATTTGTGCTTTCCAGCTATAAATATGTATTTACCGATTGTGGAATCCGAGACGCCGCAACCGGCTTATCCGACATTTTAGGCGGTGCTCTGTACGCGCTGATGCCGGGGTATCAGGCGTTGCTTTTTCAGGTGCTTGGCTGGCTGGCTTATGTGGCTGTTTGCCTTATGGTTTACAGCTGGTTAAAAAATGACATGCCACGTCCTGTGCTGTGGGTGTGTCTCTTTATCGGCACCTTATATGTGCGGGTGTTTCCCACTGTGTTAAACTACAACAGCTTTTCGGTGCTGTTTTTTTGTATAGGTATTACCCTGCTTTTAAAGGGGTTAAAGCAAAATAAACCTGCATTTTTTATTGCATCTGGCTTTACTATAGGTATTAACGTATTTTTTCGTCTGCCTAACATTTTACAGGCTTCTTTATTTATCCCTATTGTATGGTATTACTGGTTTTGTAAAAACGATAAAAAAAATGCAGTTAGACAGACGATTTTTTTTGGCATAGGTTTTTTGGGCGGGTTATTTACAGGGTTTGCTATTATAGGTATAGTATACGGTGTTTCTGCCATTGCAGATAGCTTTGTTGCTACCGCAGCTTTAGCTACTGATGCACAGGACGGTCACAACATATTGTCTATGGTTATCACCCTTTTTGGTGAAACATGGCTTGGCTTTAAACGCCTGCTGTTAATTGCTGTCGTGCCGGCTTTGGGCTATGCTCTTGCGTGGCTGCTACAGCGCTTTTCAAAGCGCACAGTACCTGTTTGGATGCGCGTACTTATCTCTGCCGCTTTCCTGTGGCTTTATTGGCGCATTGGCTACCGCATACACGAAACCTGGGTGTATGCCGCCATTTTATGTATTGTGGTTGCTGCACTGTGGGCAGTGGGTATTGCACTTATTTTTAAATACAGAAAAGACCAACCCTTGTTTAGCACTTTGATTTTAATTGCCTGTGCCGTGGTGTGCTGTATCGCCATTGGCAGCGACAATACCGTTTACCAATATGTTATTTTTTCACACTTTATCTTAGCTATGGCAGTTTGTGTTTTGATGCATGGTGCAAATTGGCTTTGCGAAAAGCTAAATTTAAAAAAGAATTTGCCTGTTGGCATAAAACACGGGCTGCTGTGCATTTTGCTTTTTTCGTGCCTGCAAAACAGCTTTTATAACACACGCTACAGGTTGTTTAATGACGTTGCTGTGTTTGACGCAACTGCCACTATTTGCGCCCCCGATTATGAGGGTATGCACACAGGTCCCCAGCGGGCAAAAGAGTTGGACATGCTACGCAGCTTGTTACTGCCTTACGAGGGCAATCAGCTGCTTGTATGGGGTAATTTCTCCATTGGCAACTTAATAACCGATATGAAGCCCTATTTAACTTACCCTTGGGTAGATTTAAAATCTTTTTCTTATGCGCAGTTTTCTGCCGAATTTACGGCAAAACGCAAAGCAGGTATTTTGCCTGTTATTTTGATAAGAGAAGAATTTATGGATGATTTTAAAGTAGATAAATACAATATGATTTTAGACTTAATTGCTGAGGAGCGGTACAAAGTAGTATATCAAGACGATTTATACACATTGTATATTCCTCCTAATCTTTAAAATAATGTAAGATAAAAAATCCCCATGCCGCATTGATACGGCGTGGGGATTTTTATTTATATTTTGCTAATATCGATTAGTTCTACATCTTGCATACTCTTTTCGCTCTTCAAAGCGTCCACCAGTACACGAGCTGTATCAATGGCAGTTAAGCAGGGAATAGACAGCTCTACTGCTTTACGGCGAATTTTTACGCTGTCACGGCTGGGAATACGCCCTTTAGCGGAGGTGGAAAGCATATAATCGATTGTACCGCTTTCCAGCAGCTGTAAAATGCCGCTGCCCTCCTCATGCAGTTTACGCACTTGGCTGCATGGTATCATGTTTACGTTTAAATAAAGGGCAGTACCGCCTGTTGCATACAGCTTATATCCCATTTTGTATAAATCGTAAGCAATATCGATAATTTCGGGTTTATCGCTGTCTTTCACGGTAATTAAAATGCCCTTGCCTTTTTCGTGCTTTTTCAAGTTGTATCCTGCCGCAACCAAGCCTTTTAGCAACGCTTCCTCAAAGGTGCGCGCAATGCCAAGTACCTCACCGGTGCTTTTCATCTCGGGACCAAGCTGCGTGTCTACGTCGTGCAGTTTTTCAAAGCTGAATACAGGCACTTTAACAGCTACATGGCTTGCCTCGGGGTAAATACCTGTGCCATAGCCCATATCCTCCAGTTTTTCACCCAGCATACAGCGCACAGCAAGCTCTACCATTGGTACGCCTGTAACTTTACTGATGTAGGGCACAGTTCGGCTGGAACGTGGGTTTACCTCAATTACATAAACTTGGTTGTTATATACAACATACTGAATATTTACCAGCCCTACAACATGCAATGCCATAGCCAGTCGGCCGGTGTAGTCCACAATAATATCTTTAATGCGAGCTGTTAAGTTTTGCGGCGGATACACGCTGATAGAGTCGCCTGAGTGGATACCTGCACGCTCAATGTGTTCCATCATACCGGGAATTAAATAACTCGTGCCGTCACAAATGGCGTCTACCTCACACTCGGTACCCATTAGGTATTTATCCACCAAAACAGGGTTTTCCAACTCGTGAGCGGTAATAATTTTCATGTACTCTACAACGTCTTGCTCGTTGTAGGCAATAATCATATTTTGACCGCCCAGTACATAAGAGGGGCGCAGCAACACGGGATAACCAAGCTCTTTGCCCACAGCTACGGCCTCTTCTGTTGTAAATACCGTTTTGCCTTCAGGACGCGGAATATTACATTTTTCCAGCAAAGCGTCAAAACGCTCTCTGTCCTCCGCCTCGTCAATGGCGTCGGCGCTGGTGCCCAAAATTTTAACGCCCATCTTTAGCAAATGCTTGGTTAAGCTGATTGCCGTCTGCCCACCAAACTGCACTACAACTGCCCAAGGCTGCTCGGTGCGAATAATATCCTCTACATACTCATAGTTTAAGGGGTCAAAATACAAGCGGTCGCCTGTGTCAAAGTCGGTGGAAACCGTCTCGGGGTTGTTATTTACAATAATTGCCTCACAGCCGTATTTTTTTAATGTCCATGTGCAGTGTACACTACAATAGTCAAACTCAATACCCTGACCGATACGGATAGGGCCGGAACCAAACACAATAACTTTTTTCTTGTCGCTGTTTTTGGCGGCAAGATACTCTTCGGCATCGTTGTGTTCATCGTAGGTAGAGTAAAAATATGGTGTTTTTGCGCTAAATTCGGCGGCACAGGTATCCACCATTTTAAAGCCGGCATGAAGTTCTTTATCGCCTATCGCCTCTTTAATCTTTACACCACTCAAGCGCTCAATGGTTTTATCCATAAAGCCGTACTGTTTTGCCTCGGCATATTTTTCAAAGGTTAAAGTGCCTTGCGCCAAGCCTTTTTCAAGGTCCGCCAGATGCTTCAGCTTTGCAAGGAACCAGTAATCTATTTTGGTAATGTCATAAATAGTATCAAAATCTACATCACGTTTTATTGCCTCGTAAACTACAAAGCTGCGCTCGTTATCACAGTTGTGCAGCTTTTGTACCACTTCCTCGGTGGTACACGCGGCAAGTGTGTCTAAGGTCATGGTTTCCATTTTTAACTCTGCACCTGCAATGGCTTTCATCATAGCGTGCTCAAAGTTATTGCCGATTGCCATAACCTCGCCTGTGGCTTTCATTTGTGTACCAAGTGTCTTTTTGGCATAAACAAATTTATCAAAAGGCCATTTGGGAAATTTTACAACGCAGTAGTCCAGTGCAGGCTCAAAACAGGCACAGGTTTCACCTGTTACGGCGTTTGTAATTTCGTCTAGGCTGTAACCAATGGCAATTTTAGCCGCAACCTTTGCAATGGGATAGCCGGTTGCCTTACTTGCCAAAGCAGAGGAGCGACTCACACGAGGGTTAACCTCAATAACAGCGTAGTCAAAGCTATCCGGTTTTAAGGCAAACTGACAGTTACAGCCGCCCTCAATGCCAAGCTCGGTAATGATATTTAAAGCACTGGTACGCAGCATTTGGTATTCTTTATCGCTTAATGTTTGGCTTGGTGCCACAACAATGCTATCGCCTGTATGCACACCAACGGGGTCAAAGTTTTCCATGTTACATACGGTAATTACATTGCCTTTACCGTCACGCATAACCTCGTACTCAATCTCTTTCCAACCGCTGATACATTTTTCAATCAATACCTGCGTGATAGGAGAAAGGCGCAAACCGTTTGTTGCAATCTCATGTAATTCCTCTTCGGTATAGGCAATACCGCCGCCTGTACCGCCCATTGTAAAAGCAGGGCGTACAATTACGGGGTAATCAATTACTTTGGCAAACGCCATAGCGTCGTCAACGGTTTCCACTACTTTACTGGGTATGCAGGGCTCACCCAGTTTTTCCATGCTATCTTTAAATAGCTGACGGTCCTCTGCACGCTCGATGGTATCGGGCTTTGCGCCAAGCAAGCGTACGCCTGCCTGCTCTAAGTATCCCTCTTTTGCAAGCTGCATGGCTAGGTTTAAGCCGGTTTGACCGCCCAAGGTAGGCAAAATGCTGTCGGGTTTTTCTATTTCAATTACACGTTTTACCACCTCTGTGTTTAGTGGCTCTACATAAATTTCGTCAGCAATCATTTTGTCTGTCATAATTGTAGCAGGGTTGGAGTTAATTAGTACAACCTCAATACCCTCCTCTTTCAGCGCACGGCAAGCCTGTGTGCCCGAGTAGTCAAACTCTGCTGCCTGACCGATAATAATCGGGCCGGAACCAATCACAAGAACTTTTTTAATATCAGGACATTTTGGCATTATTGTGCGCCTCCTTTCGACATCAAAGCAATAAATTCATCAAACAAATATTCGGTGTCTTTGGGGCCACCGCAAGCCTCCGGGTGAAACTGTACCGTAAAGCAAGGAATGTCCTTATAGCGCACACCCTCTACTGTTTTATCGTTTGCGTTAAAATGGCTCACAGTGGCAATCTCTGTATCCACTGTATCTGCCACAACTGCATAGCCGTGGTTTTGGCTTGTAATGTAGGTACGGTCGTGGAAAATATCCGTTACAGGCTGGTTTACGCCACGATGACCGTATTTTAATTTTTGTGTTTTTGCGCCACGCGCCAAAGCCACCAGCTGATGACCCAAACAAATGCCAAACACAGGAATATTCATTTTGATAATGGTGCTTAAATTGGTGATAATTTCTGTGTTTTCCGCAGGGTCGCCGGGGCCGTTAGACAGCATAATGCCGTCTGGTTTATATGCGGCAACTTGCTGGGGCGTGGTTTTACCCGGCACTACGGTTACTCGGCAATCACGTTTTACCAAATTGCGCAAAATGTTGGTTTTGTAGCCAAAATCCATAAGTACCACGTTGTACTTACCGCTTTCGTTAAACACCTCGGGTGCTGTTACAGTTACGGTTTCTACTGCGTCTTGAATGGTATACGCTTTGATTTCTTGCAGCAAGGTATCGTTTGGTTGGCTGTATTCGGTGGTGATTGCGCCGTTCATAACGCCGCTTTCACGGATAACCTGTGTTAAACGGCGTGTATCAATCCCGTAAATGCCGATTATATTTTGGCTCTTTAAAAAATCGTCCAAAGTGCCTTTGCAGCGAAAATTACTAGGCTGCTCACATTTTTCACGCACAATGTAACCGCTGCACCATATTTTACGGCTTTCGCCGTCCTCGTCATTTACACCGTAGTTGCCTACCAAAGGGTATGTTTGTGTGATAATTTGACCGTAATAGCTTGGGTCTGTCAAGGTTTCTTGATAACCCACCATGCCTGTATTAAAAACTGTCTCGCCGATAACGGTACCCTGTGCGCCCATGCTAAAGCCCTCAAACACCATACCGTTTGCAAGTATCAGATATGCTTTTGTTTTTTCCACTGCTGTTCCCTCTCCCTCTTGTTCATTGTAGCACCTGCATTTTATCTGTTTTTCCGTAATTTATTTTACTTCCATTTTGCGGCTGCCCGGTTTTACAAGCTCCTCTTTGCCGGCTTGGCACAAAGGGCAGTTGTCTGGCTCGTAGTTGGGCAAATCCAGCTGCAAGGCGCTTGCCACAACAGGCAATGGGCTTGTACCGTTGCTGCGGTCTACCACGCAGGTTAGTCCAATTACAATGCCGCCGTGCTCCTCTATTACTTTTGCGGTTTCCAGGCTGCTTTTGCCTGTTGTAATTACGTCCTCGGCAATTACACAGCGCTCGCCTTTTTTAATTTCAAAGCCGCGGCGCAGGGTCATCACATTATCTACACGCTCGGTAAAAATGGCACGTTTGCCTAGCTGACGGCCAAGCTCGTAAGCGTATACAATACCGCCCATGGCGGGGCCAACTACAACATCTACGTCCATATCTTTCAGCTTTTCGGCTACGCTTTCCATAACAATGGCTGCTTTATCGGGATACTGCTGTAATTTTGCCATTTGGCAGTAAGCGCCGCTGTGGCGTCCGCTGCTTAATAAAAAATGCCCCTGTAAAAATGCCTCTGTCTCCTTTAAAATTTCCAAAATCTGCTCTTTTGTTGCCATTGTAATATCCTCCTGTTTACAGGTACAAAAATGTACGTTCTGTCTTCCTTTTACAAATTCTTTTTTCTTTTTTATTATACCAAATTTTGCGCTGTTTTTCGCTATACAATTCCCCTAATTTCGTCTAGACTTTTTACGCCGTTTTTGTCACACCATTGCTGCATTTGGGTTATGATGTCCATTGTAATATCGGGTTTGATAAAATTAGCTGTGCCAACCTGTATGGCTGTTGCACCTGCCATGATAAATTCCAGCGCATCTCTGCCGCTGGCAATGCCGCCAAGCCCAACAACCGGCACCTGTACCGCTTTGCACACCTGATGCACCATACGCAGTGCAATGGGTTTAATAGCAGGACCGGATAACCCCGCGTATACGTTGTTGAATATAGGCTTGCGCTTTTCCAAATCAATCGCCATAGCAGTAAAGGTGTTTACAAGGCTTAAACCGTCTGCACCTGCATCTTGGCAGGTAAGTGCCATATCTACTAGGTTTTCCGCCTGTGGGCTAAGCTTTACAATCAGCGGCTTAGTGGTGCATTTGCGCACACGGCTTACCACCTCTTTTGCGCTCTCGCTTTTTACGCCGTAGGCAATACCGCCTGCCTTTACATTCGGGCAGCTGATGTTCAGCTCTATCATATGCACGTCAGTTGCATCTAACAGCTCTGCACCTTTTTCGTAGTCCTCTATGCCTGCACCGCCTAAATTAGCCAAAATGCAGGTGTCCATTTTTAGCATATCGGGCAGCTCGTGGGCAATAAAATGCTCTACACCGGGGTTTTGCAAGCCAATACTGTTGATAATACCACTTGCCGTTTCTGCCAGCCGTTGGCCTTCGTTACCGTATTTTGGTACAAGTGTTAAGCCTTTGCTGCTGATGCCGCCCAGCTTGGATAAATCCAACATATCGGCATATTCACTGCCGTAGCCAAAGGTGCCGCTGGCACAAATAACAGGATTTTTAAGCGTTTTACCGCACAAATTAACAGTCAGCATATATGTCCTCCCCTTTAAACACAGGCCCGTCCTTGCACACACTTTTGGGCCCGCCCTTTGTTTTGCAGGTGCAGGCAAGACAAGCGCCGATACCGCAAGCCATGTGGCTCTCTTTGCTTACATATACGGCAGTACCTGCCGCCATGGCTTTGTGTGCTATCTTTTCCATCATAATCTCAGGACCGCAGGTTAAAACGGCATCGTAGCCCTCGGGCTGCAGCAAATCGGTTACAAAGCCTTTTACACCGTAATTCCCACTATCGGTTGCAAGATACACGTTGCTGCAAAGCGCCTCAAATTTTTCCAGCCCATAGGGCTTATCCCGAAAACCGCAATAAAAGTCTACCGTACAGCCCTTTTGTACAAGCGCACGTACCACATAGTAAAGGGGCGCAATGCCAATGCCGCCCGAAACAACCGCAACCTTGCCGCTGATGTTTTCAACAGGAAAGCCTTTGCCCAAAGCGCCTGTCAGCTCTATAAAATCTCCCGCTTTGGCTTGGCTTAGTAAATCTGTGCCTGTACCGCGTACCTCATATAAAAATTCGACAATGCCGTTTTCCCAGTTATGCACACTGATGGGTCGGCTTAACAAAGGAGCTTTATCCCATGTGCGCAGCATAAAAAACTGGCCGGGCTGGGTAGGCGCACTCCACTGGGCTTTTAGTAAAAAAACGGTGTCGGTCATTTGCTCGTTGGCTGTTATCAGCGCTTTCTGGTAGGTAATCGCCATTTTTCGGCTCCCTTCTGTTTTTAAAATTATTTGTTTAAAGCGGCACACTCTGCTTTGATGGCATCACGCATATTGATGCACTCGTTGCGTGCGGCCTCATCAAAGGCTGTTCCTTCTTGCTTTTTGTAGGCCAGTAGTACCGCACGGCTGCTGTTTACAACGCCGCCGTTGCCGTTTATTAAATATTGCGCGATGTCCTTTGCTGTGCCGCCCTGTGCGCCATAGCCGGGGATTAAAAAGAAGTTATCCTTATATTTTGCACGGATTTCTGCAGCTTCCTCAATATGCGTGCCGCCAATTACCATGCCGATGCTGCTGTAGCCGTTTTCGCCCATGTACTCTTTGCCCAAGGTGTTCAGCTTATCGCCTACTAGGTCGTACACATGACGGCCGTCCTGTAATTTTTCATATTCAAAGTCCTTTGCGCCGCCGTTGCTGGTGCGCACCAAAACAAACACGCCTTTGCCGTTGTCCTTGCAGTAGGGCAAATATGGAGTAATGGAATCCATGCCCATGTAAGGTGCTAAGGTTACAAAATCGGCTTCAAAGTCGCCCGCAAAATGGCCCTGTGCGTACAGCTCTGCTGTTTTGGCAATGTCGCCGCGTTTGATGTCTGCAATGGTAACCAGCTTGTTAGCGCGCAGATAATCTAAGGTTTGCTTATAGGCTACCATGCCCTCAATACCCAAGCTTTCATAGTAGGCAATTTGTACTTTATAACAGCCCGCAACATCTTTTGTGGCTTCTACAATGCGCTTGTTAAAGGCTACAATGTTTTCCGCTTTGGTTTTTGTACTGTCTGTAAAATCGGCAGGCAGATAGCTAAAATCTGTATCCAGCCCTACACATACAACACCTTTTTCGGCCACTGCGGCATACAATTTGTCTACATTCATCATCTTTGTTTTCTCCTTTTAATTTATATGTTATAAGTTTCGTTTTTGTAGGTAATGTGCCCGTTTTTAACGGTTAGCACAATTTCGCCGTGCAGCTTTTCACCGTCAAAAGGTGTGTTGTGGCTTTTGCTTGCAAAGCTGTTTTTATCTACCATAAATTCCTTGGCGGTGTTCACCAGTACCACATCACCGTCAAACCCAACCTCAATTTTACCTTTGTTTAAGCCCAGCAGCTTTGCGCCGCCACGGCTCATCATGCGGCTTAGGCTGGTTAAAGGCAAGTTGTTTTGCAGGCACAGCTTGGTATAGCATACCGCAAAAGCGGTTTCCAGCCCCACCATACCTGGGGCGCCGTTTGCTTTGTCTGCGTCGGTGTGAGGGGCGTGGTCTGTGGCAATACAATCCACTTTTCCGCTCAGCATTGCCTTTATCAAATATTTTACATCTGCCTTTTGACGGATAGGAGGATTTACGCGGTACTGGCAGGTTTCATCATCAAACCAGATGTGATGCGGGCACACTTCGCAGGTAACTTGTGCGCCGCGCTGCTTTGCCTCGGCAACGTACTGCATACTCTCTTTGGTGCTTACATGGCACATATGCAGCTTTGCGCCGTAATACTCGGCCAACAAAATATTACGCGCCGTCTCAATATTTTCTGCAAGCCGGTAGTCATATTTGCTGATGGTCATATCCTCAGCATGGCTGCAAATAAGTAAATCTTTTTTTGCGGCAAGCTGCAACGCTTTTGCCATAACATCGTTTGTTGTAACACCTTTGCCGTCCTCGCTTAAAACGCGAATATGAGAGGGCAGTTTTTCTAAATGTGTTAAGGTTTTGCCATCAAAGTTTTCTGTAAGGCTTATCACCTGATTTACGTTACAAATACCAATTTTTTTTGCTCTTTGCTGTACCTCCTCTGCCTGCTGTGCCGTGCTGCAAACAGGGTTTGTATTTGCCATTAAATTTACAAAGGTGTAACCGCCGTGCGCCGCTGCCGCGCTGCCTGTTTGCAAGGTTTCTTTCTGTTCTAAACCGGGGTCTCTAAAATGGCAGTGCATATCGATAAAAGCAGGCAGTAAAGTTAAACCGTCGGCATTGATAATCTGCGTAGCGGTATCCCGTGGGGCAAGGTCGTTGCCTATTTCTACAATTTTTCCATCTGTTATACGCACGTCCGCATATACAATTTGGTCACAATCAGCCACAAGGGCATTTTTTATCAGCATTGTTTTACTCCTCAATGTGTACTGTATAATCGCAGTACAAACATTTATAATTGTTATCGCCCATGTCTATCATCTGCTGTGGTTCATTTTCCACTTTGGTAATGCAGTGGGTGTTTTTGCAGTGATACTTTGTAGGTTCTAAATGGGTATGATTTGGTTTAAAACCAACCTCCAATAGCTTTAGAATAAGCGCCATACGGATAAACATACCGTAACGTGCCTGTTTAAAATATTTTGCTCGGGGGTCGTAATCTACCTCGCGGCTAATTTCTTTTACACGGGGCAACGGGTGCATTACAATCATATTTTCTTTGGCAAGCTGCATCTTTTCTGCATCTAAAACGTAAGTGTCCTTTAAGCGCTCATAGTCCGAGTCATCGTAAAAGCGCTCACGCTGTATGCGGGTCATATATAAAATATCTACATCGGCAATTACTTCTTCAATGGTTTCCACTTCGGTATAGCTTACGTTGTTGTTATCCATAAACTCGCGCAGATAACGCGGCACACGCAGCTCTTCTGGGCTAATTAAAAAGAACTCTATACCGCTGTAGCGGCTCATTGCCATAATTAAGCTGTGTACCGTGCGGCCAAACTTTAAGTCTCCGCAAACGCCCACCTTTAAATTATCGGTGCGCCCAAACACTGTATGAATGGTATATAAATCGGTAAGGGTTTGGGTGGGGTGATTATGACCGCCGTCGCCTGCATTGATAACCGGAATATCACTGTACAAGCTTGCCACTTTGGGCGCGCCCTCTAAGGGGTGGCGCATTACAATAATGTCAGCGTAAGCGCTTAACATACGCGCCGTATCTGCCACGCTTTCCCCTTTTGTTGCACTGGAAGAGGACGGGTCGCTAAAGCCTACCACACGGCCGCCCAAACGGTTCATGGCAGAAGCAAAGGACAAGCGGGTGCGTGTACTGGGCTCGTAAAAAAGCGTGCCCATCAGTTTGCCCTCACAGGCATTGATGTATAAATTGGGACGATTTTTAATGTCATCTGCTAAGGTAAACAGTTCTTTTATTTCTTCTACCGATAAATCCTGCGGTTCAATCAGCGAATGGGTATTTAGCATAATAAAACTCCTTTTCTTCTAAGCGGTAAGCGCCTCTTTACGGTTAGTATGTGTTAAATTTGCTTTATTTTGGACAAAAAAAAACATTTTCCTAAAAAGGAAAATGTTAAAAAATAAAATATGAATTTGTCGCAGAAGCAACTTGGCTGCCGCTGTACGCTTTTGTTAAATTGAAAACAAAAAAAGCAGGAATTGCATGACACTTTTCTTTTTGCTTAAACATACATTTTTCCGCCTTTCTGTATTTTACTGCTAAACATTTTAGCATAGATTAAAAGGTAAAGTCAATGTAAAATGGCAAGGCAAACCAGACAAACTATTGTGCTTTTTTGTAAATTATTTTGGTATACCCGCCATGCTTCTTTTTAGGGTTCTATCACTAATGTACAGCCTGCCCCCAGCCCCTGTGCTGTATTTGGCCTTATTACAAACCCGTTTTTTTCATAGTAGGGTTCTTTTCCCTCTGCCGCCATTAAATACACCGTACGGCGCTGCCCTGTGGGAACTTCTGCCCTTATAGCCGCCAAAGCCGTTTGCAGCAAGCAGCTGCCAAGACCTGTGCCTTGATATTCCGGCAGTACAATCATATCTGCTATTACATACAGCATACCGCCGTCCCCAAACCAGCGTACCATACCCGCCGGCTGGCCCGTATGCGTGCGTGCCACCGCAAATTTACTGCTGTTTTGTAAAGCCTGTGCCTGTGGGGCAGTAGCAGGCAGCCATTCTACCGCTTTGCGAAAAAAGCTGTACTCCTGCGGCGTTAAAGTATCGGTAATATTAAAATCCATATTTTCTCCGTTTGATTTATATATATATAATAGTATAAAGCCGAAGCTGCGCAAATACAAGAGCCGAAAAAAGTAAAACAGACAGATGCCAATAAAAGCACCTGTCTGTTTTACTTTGTGAAAGGGAATGAAATATATAAAGGAAATAAGCAAATTTAATGGAAAGATTACTCCTCGCCTTGTAAGGCATCGAAGCCCTCTTCACCGGTGCGCACCTTAACAACGTTTTCAACGTCGTATACAAAAATTTTACCGTCGCCGATATGTCCTGTGTACAGTGCTTTTTTGGCTTTTTCAATCACCTTGGAAACAGGCACCTTGCTTACAACAATATCTACCTGAATTTTAGGCAATAAATTCATATCCATGGCAACGCCGCGATAGTATTCGGGTTTGCCTTTTTGTACACCACAGCCCAAAACCTGTGTTACAGTCATACCGGTAACTCCGATTTTGTTCATGGCAGTTTTTAATTCTTCAAACTTGCTTTGACGGGTAACAATGGTTACCTTGCTCAATTTTACATCACTTGCGGTTACTGTGGCAGGTTTTGTAATTATCTGTACAGGCACCGCTTCATCTACATCGGCGTCGCCTGTTTCAATTTCTACCGCTGTAGCAGTTTCCAAATCGGTAATGCCTGTAGCGGGAACAAAGTCGGGATAAGCACTCGCCAAGCCGTGTTCATGTAAGTCTAAGCCCTCAATTTCTTCTTGGGCAGGACAGCGCAGACCGATGGTCTTTTTAATTACAGTAAACAGCACAAACATAGTTGCTGCCACCCAAGCCATTACGGCAAGTACACCAATAATTTGTACGCCTAAAAAGCCAAATCCGCCACCGTAAAACAAACCTTTTGTGTCGCCGTAATAGGCAAAAAGGCCGGTTAAAATAGTACCCAATGCGCCGTTAACACCATGTACGCCAACTGCGCCCACAGGGTCGTCAACCTTTAGCTTTTTCTCTACAAATTCAATGCCGAATACAACTGCAAAACCCGCAATAATACCAATAATTGCCGCGCCTACAGGTGTAACCAAGTCGCACCCGGCGGTAATTGCAACCAAGCCTGCCAAGGAGCCGTTTAATGTCATGGATACATCAGGCTTTTTGTAGCGAACCCATGTAATAATCATAACGGTTAAGGTTGCCATGGCAGCTGCAAGGTTTGTGGTAAAGAAAATGCGTGCAGCGTCATAGGCAGCGCCGCCACTCATGGCAACGGTAGAACCGCCGTTAAAACCAAACCAGCAAAACCACAAAATAAAGCAGCCCAAGGCAGCCAAGGTCATGCTGTGGCCCAAAATGGCACGCGGTTTGCCGTTTTTATCAAATTTGCCGATACGAGGACCCAGAATGCAAGCGCCTACAAAAGCAGCTACACCGCCAACCATATGTACTGCGGTAGAACCGGCAAAATCGTGAAAGCCCATTTGAGCCAACCAGCCGCCACCCCATATCCAATGTCCGCTAACAGGGTAAACCAACAGGCTGATAAAGCCGGAATAAATGCAATAAGAAATAAATTTTGTGCGCTCTGCCATAGCGCCCGAAACGATTGTTGCAGCCGTAGCACAGAACACGGTTTGAAAAATCATGCTGGTAAAGTCATCGCTGCTCATACTAAATAAATCAAAGCCGCCAATTAAAGCGCCTGTGCCGCCAAACATAATGCCATAGCCTATAAACCAGTAAAGCGGTGTGCCAATGCTAAAGTCCATCAGGTTTTTCATGATGATATTACCGGCATTTTTAGCACGGGTTAAGCCGGTTTCTACCATAGCAAAGCCTGCCTGCATAAAAAACACAAGTGCCGCCGCAATTAGCGTCCAGGATATGTCTACCGAGGTAGCCAAGGTTTCAAGTGTTTCTACCATAAATAATTCCTCCAATAAATAAATTTAGGAAAACAAAAATGGTGTGCATTTTATCTTCCGTTACAAAAGATAAAATACACACCATTGTGCACGCGGTATCCCGCAAATGCTGCAAATGCCGGCTCCCTACACCGGTACTGCACAACAGCAAATTTTGCACAAACGCACATGCAAACCACCCCTCTACAAGTGGCTTATTTGCTTTTACTCTGACCTATAAATCATGTGAGAAAAAGAAATAAAAAAACGCTGCAGAGAAAATTCTCTGCAGCGCCTTTGCTGTTGTTGACTGTAGTTTACAACGGTAGAAACAAAAAAGCAAGCTTTATTTTCAGATTTGTTGCAGATATTAAAATATGCTATTATTTAAATTTACTATTTGTGCAAAACGCTAGGTATATTTGCAGATTTGTTTTTCTTTCGAGACCCCGTTAGGACAGAAAGCTCTTCACGAGAAATGTTTTTTGTTACATACAACGCCGCCAAATATACAAGACCCGCTGAGAGCCCTACGCCGCATATAACCGGTAAATCGCTCATATTTGCACGCAGCATAGCCATTTGCACTGCTCCGCCTGCTATCCACGCCGCCAAAGCCCCCGCTGCGGGACATACCACCCATTTTACCCAAGGTGTTTTAATGTGCAGCACAATTATAAGCCTATGTACGTTTAAGTAACTGGTAATAATGTTGCTTACAATCATTACAAATAAAAAGCCCTGCATACCCCATTTGGGCACAATAGGCAAAATAAGGCCAATGCGCACAATACTGTTTACAATACTGTATTGCAGCGTGCTAACCTGTTGGTTAAGCCCTTTTAGTAAATTATCCACAACGTTTTCAATATAAATAGAGGGTACAATGGGTGCCAATATCAACAAATAAAACCCAACACCTGCGTCATTGTAAAACAGGCTGCCGATTTGCTTGTAAAGTAAGCCAAAGCAAACGGCGCCAAAGGCGCTAAGCAAGGCAGAAACATGCACCGAAACCATGCACATATTTTGCATACGCTCTTTTTGCCCTAAGGCGCAGCACTGGGTAAGCTCGGGTACAAGCAACATGGAAAACCCCGCCAAAAAGCTGGAGGGAAAGGTTAACAACGGAATAGCCATGCCTTTTAATTCTCCCCACTGGCTTAAAGCCATACTGCGGCTGGCGCAAAAAATTCCAATCAGTGCAGGCACCAAAACGTTTTCAATGGTGTATAAAATGCTGTTTACATAACGCACACCTGCCACCGGCAAAGCAATTTGCATAAGCTTTTTACCAACCTTAGAAAGCGGCAGCGGCGGGTTTCCCTGGACAGGAATTTTGGTTCTCACTTTTAAATAACCAATTCCCTGATAAAGGAAATCTCCTACTTCGCTTAAAGTATCGCCCGCCATAACAAAGATGCATGCCTCGGACATGGTAAAATTACTAAATTTTGTAACAAGCACAAATACTACCGCAAACTTTACAAGCTGCTCAAATATTTGGCTGCGGCTGGTAATTGCCACCTCTCTGCGCGCCATAAAAAAACCGCGCAGCGCAGCGTTTGCCGCAACAAAAGGCAAACTTATGCTAAGCACCTGTAAAGCGGGAATTACCCGTGTATCGTCTACAATACTGTCGCCGATAAAAGGGCTGATAAGCCACAAAACCGCCGCTGTTGCAAGCCCCAGTACAACGCTGCCCGCAATAGAAACATTGGCAATTTTAATAATGCCGCGGCGTCCCAAGCTTGTCAGCTGTTCGCTTATAACTCTCGTAACTGCCATTGTTATGCCTGCGCTGGCAAATGTTGATGCCAATAAGTATACGCTAAACACCAACTGGTATAACCCCATGCCTTCGCTGCCCAGTATGCCTGCAATATAAACACGAAAAGCAAGCCCTAAGCCACGCAGTATTAACGACGTGGCTGTAAGCACCATTGCATTTTTTATAAATATTTTTTGGGCCATAAACACCTCCGCGCATGCGCAAAAAAATACCGCGGTACCTAGTACCACGGTAATATTTATGTGCAAGCAACAAAAAAAATGTATATAGCTTGTCTTTATTTTAAGTATTGCTGTGCGCTGTGCAAAATTTGCGCGCACGATTCTTTGGATACAGCGTTAATGGCAATAGGTGTCACAGGCTTATCAAAAGGATTTAAGGTCTTGGTATAAATTACTACGTCCCACCATTTTTCTGATTTGTACCCGCTGTTTTGCAGTCTTGCCTCCTGTACAAACCCCATGTCTCTGTGCATATGTTCGCTTTTTTCGTTGGGGCTTGCAATTACACCATATGCGTTGCGGTACTGCTGTAAAGCAAGCAATTCTAACAGTGCGGTGTATAAAGCGCGGCCTATTCCTCTGCCGTGCATACTTTCCGCTACATATATACTCAGCTCAACGTCCCAGCTATAAGCGGTTCTGCCACGAAATAAACTGCCGTAGGCGTACCCAACTGTTTTTTCTTTACATTGGCACACCAAATACGGGTACTGCTCCAAAGTATGGGTAATGCGGCGCTCAAATTCCTCCACCGCAGGCGGTTCGTACTCAAAGGTTATACAAGTATTTTCTACATAGGGCTTATAAATTTTTGCTATGTCGGCTGCGTCCTTTACAGTTGCAAAGCGTAAAAAGCTTTCCTCCATACAAATTTCTCCTTTTATATTACAGAAATTGCCGCACAAGACCTTGTTTGGTGGCCGTTAAAACATAGGTATACCCTATTTTTTTGAGATATTTCTGCATTTCTTCAAAATAAAAATCAATGCTGTCTGCATCATGGCTGTCAGAAGCGATAATTACCTCGCCCTGCATTTGCCTCCATGCTTCTAACAAAAATTTAGCAGGATACGGTGCTTTTCGGTATCCGCGGTAAATACCGCCTGTGTTTACCTCCAGCGGCAATCGCGCCTGCGCCAATTTTTCTAAACAGCTTAAAGCCTCTTTTTGATAAGAGGAAGCTGTTTCATCAAAAATGTCGTTTTGCCCATTTAATTTACAAATCAAGTCCATATGAGCCGCATAAAGGGGTTTTTTCGATGTTACAAAGGCGGCATACTGCGCAAAATATGCATGGTACATCGCTTGCGTATTGTTGTCAAACCCCTCTTGCAAAGCTTTTAACAAGATTTCACGCTTGTCATCTACTACATAATACTGCCTTGTTTTTTCGCTGTAAACGGCATGTATATCCGCAATGTAATAATCAAAGCTTTCCAAAGAAATCGGAGCCGCTGTATTGTCCAATTCTATTCCCAGTAATATATCTATGCGGTCCTTGTACTTTTCTTTTAACCGCGTTACCTCTGCAATATAAGCTTGCAGAGTGTGCTGGTCCATGCCAAACTGCTCTTGAGGCACATAACAGTGCCCACTAAATCCCAATGTGGTAAAGCCTTTTTTAATGGCTGCCTGCACCATTTCTTCAGCGGTATTTTTTCCGTCACAATAAGCAGTATGGGTATGCATATTACTTGTAAGCTGCATCTGTAAGTTACCTTATTCTTTTGTGTTGTTTTCGTCATCGTCCTCTTTAAAGGCGTCCAAATGACTTTGCTCTACAAAAACCTTTTTCATAACCGGCCATACAATTAAAATGGCAATCAAACAAGGCAGGCTAAAGCCAAAAAACGGAATGACAATAACGGAGATGGGAAAATACATGGCTTGCACTGCTACAAGTGCGCCGCTTACTAAAATAGCCGGCAGGCTGCGCGGAAGAAACCCAAAGGTTAGCAAAATGCTGTTTTTAAAAATATCGCCTAAGCCAAGCTCTACTGTGGCAATCTGAGCAGGTACAAAACAGGTAATTCCACCCAGTAAAAAGGCGGCAAACAAATAAAATACCAAAAACAAGCTGAATTTGCCTGCAAACATATTGGTTAAATAGATATATCCGCTAAAAATAAGCATACACCAACCGGTACCCAAAATAAGACCGGCAATGGCACCCTGCTTAAAGTTTTCTTTAAAAGACTTTTTAAAATCATGGCCGATATATCCGGGCTGATTACGCGCCATTTTTATAATTACATAATTCATGGCACAAAGGGCAGGGCCCGTTAATACACAGGTAACTGCAATTAAAAGTATAAAAATTATGCTTGGCATCATAAAATAAAGTGCAACTGCCGCCAAAGTTGGCAAGCCGCAAATTAAAAACATAAAGTTTGCCTTTATAAGTTCTCCTGCGTCACGGCCAAACACCTCAAAAAAGCGCATAATGCCTTTTTTGTCTGGCTGGTCCTTACTTACGCCGGGACCAGGCCGATTATAACCGTTTCCAAATAGACCCATGGTTTGCTCCTTTTATATACTGCGTTTTGCTGTGCAGTACATGATGTTAATTTTAATAAAGTATAACATCTTTTTTTCAGGTTTTCCAATTTTATTGTTTCTTTTTGTATATTTTACAAATTGTTAAAAACCTGTTTTTAGTTTATCATTCTTTTTTAAAATTAAATTTGTTGGATATTGCTTACAAATGGTCGATTAAAAGTTACAATTTTTGTTTTTCAAGTGTCATTATGCACAAGATTTTTTCTGCTTTTGGTAGTAAAATGACGTTTTTATAATTGCCCTATTGCATTTTACCGCACAGTTGTATATTATAAAACCATAGAGTTTCGGAAACGTTTCCAGTAACGTTTGCGGAAACGTTTTCAACTGTGTGAGGAGTGTATGTGGTGACAATAAAAGATATTGCAAAAGAATCCGGATATGCTGTCAGCACCGTTTCTCGCGCTTTAAATAATCACCCCGATGTAAGCCCGGAAACCAAAGCAAAAATTCAAGCAATCGTAGAGGCACATCAGTTTGTCCCCAATAACAATGCAAAGCAGCTTAAACAACAGGTCAGCACCAATATTGCCATTGTGGTAAAGGGTATTTCCAATATGCTGTTTGCCACTATTATTGAGCAAATGCAAACCAAAATCGGAGCCGCCGGATATACCGCCGCAGTACATTATTTAGATGAGGACGCCAACGAAGTTATAGAGGCTTGTAAAATTTGCCGCGAACGCAAACCTTTGGGCATACTCTTTTTGGGTGGTAATGCCGCAAACTTCACTTCGGGGTTTGAGCAAATTAAAGTTCCCAGCGTACTGGTAACCAACTTGGCTTCCAATTTTAATTTTTCCAACTTATCCAGCGTATCTGTTGACGACTGCAAGGGCGGCGAAATTGCCATTGACTGTTTAATCAATCACGGCCATAAACGCATTGGTGTTTTAGGCGGTAACTTTGAAATTTCAGATGCCAGCGCATTGCGCTATAAAGGCTGTAAAAACAGCTTTACAGCCCACAATATGTCTTTTGACGAACAGACACAGTATCAAAAAGCCCGCTTTTCCTATGGCTCTGCTTACAGCAATATGCGCAAGCTTTTAGATAAAATGCCTGATATAACCGCTGTTTTTGCAATGAGTGATGTTATGGCTATCGGTGCCATACGCGCTATCTATGACCGTGGCCTGCGTGTACCGCAGGATATTTCGGTAGTTGGGTTTGACGGCATTGAGCTTGCCGCCTACTGTACTCCAAAGCTTACTACAGTAAAACAACCTTTTGAAGAAATTGCCGATAACAGTGTGGAGCTTATTATAAATTGTATTCATCGCAAAGCAGAAACCGCAACAAATATTTTGCTTGACGCAAGCCTTTCTTCAGGAGAAAGCGTTTGCTGTTATATCCCAAAATAAAATGGTAATTATATTGGTAACCACCAATAAATTATAAAAAACAGTAAATACTGTTAAAACAAAATCTTTAGGAGGATTTTCTATGAAAAAGTTTCTCGCATTGGCATTAACACTTGCAATGGCTTTGACCATGCTTGCCGGTTGCGGCAGCAGTGCTTCCAGTTCTACCCCTGCTGCTTCCAGTAGCACCGCAACCTCTGAAGCTGCAAAAGGCTCTGTTTATTTTTTAAACTTTAAACCCGAGCAAGATGAAGCTTATCAAGCAATCGCAAAAGAATACTCTTCTTTAACAGGCGTTGACGTTAAGGTTGTTACTGCTGCTTCCGGTACCTACGAGCAGCAATTAAAATCCGAAATTGCCAAAACAGACGCACCTACCATTTTCCAAGTTAACGGCCCTGTAGGCTATGCCGCTTGGAAAGATTATTGCGCAGACCTATCCGGTACCGATTTATACAGCCATTTGCTGGATAAATCTATCGCCATTACCGATGGCAGCGGCGTTTACGGTATCCCCTTTGTTATTGAGGGCTACGGCATTATCTACAACAAAAAAATCCTTGCCGCTTACACAGCAATGGACGGTGCAGTTGTAAAATCTGCTGATGAAATTGTTGATTTTGCTACTTTGAAAGCTGTTGTTGAAGACATGCAGGCTAAAAAAGATGCTTTAAGCATTAAAGGCGTATTTGCTGCTACCTCTTTGGCAACCGGCGAAGACTGGAGATGGCAAACTCACCTTGCAAACGTTCCTGTTTACTACGAGTTCCAGAAAAACAATGTTGATTTAGGCGATACAAATGCTACTGCCGAGATTAAATTTGAATTTGGCCAGCAATTCAAAAACTTGTTTGACTTGTATATTAACAACTCTACCTGCGCACCTACTTTGTTGGGCAGCAAATCTGTAGATGATTCTATGGCAGAATTTGCTTTAGGCCAATGTGCAATGGTACAAAACGGTAACTGGGCTTACGGCCAAATTTCCGGCGTAGACGGCAACACCGTTAAACCCGAAGACGTAGCTTTCTTGCCTATGTTTATTGGTGCAGAGGGCGAAAAAGGCCAGGGCATTTGCATTGGTACCGAAAACTTCTTCTGCATTAACGGCAAAGCTTCTGCCGAAAACCAACAGGCTTCTATCGACTTTTTAACTTGGCTGTACACCGACGCTGCAGGTATGGCTCATGTAACAAACGACCTTGGTTTTATTGCTCCTTTTGACACCTTTGGAGATGACGTTAAACCATCTGACCCCTTGGCACAAGATGTTTTGGCTTGGAGCGGCAAAGCTAACACCAACAACGTTCCTTGGAACTTTACTGTATTCCCCAGCCAAACCTTTAAAGATAACTTTGGCGCTGCTTTGTTAGAGTATGCACAGGGCACCAAAACTTGGGATGATGTAAATACTGTTGTTGTAGACGGTTGGAAAACAGAAAAAGCAAACGCAGCCGGCTAATCAGCTCTTACAATTAAATTAAATTGTTTTAAGGCAAAAGGCCCCGCCCTTGTGGGCGGGGCTTTTTATTTACAATTACCTTTACAATCACCTTTTATAATTATCTTTATCTGTTTTTATTAGGAAAGCAAGAGAGAAATTCAAAGAAAGCAAGGGAAAGATTATGCAAAAAACATTAAAAAAATATTTTGCTTTTTTTGCATTGCCTACAGTTATTGCCTTTACAATCGCTTTTTTGGCACCTTTTGTAATGGGCCTTTATCTGTCGTTTTGCAAATTTACAACAATTACAAACGCTAAGTGGGTTGGCTTTGAAAACTATATTAAAGCTTTTACAACAGACGACGGCGCTTTTTTAAGCGCTTTATGGTTTACCGTTAAATTTACTGTGGTTAGCGTGCTTACCATAAATATTTTGGCGTTTGCTTTAGCTTTGCTGTTAACCCGCGGCCTAAAAGGTACTAACCTGTTTCGTACTGTATTTTTTATGCCTAACTTAATTGGCGGTATTGTTCTTGGCTATATTTGGCAGCTTATCATCAACGGTGTACTGTATTACTTTGAAACCACAATTACGGTAAAAGCCAGCTATGGCTTTTGGGGACTTGTAATTTTGATGAACTGGCAGCTGATAGGCTATATGATGATTATTTATATTGCGGGTATTCAAAATATCCCGGGAGATTTGATGGAGGCAGCCTCTATTGACGGTGCCAAACCAACTCAAATTTTATTTAAAATTACCATTCCCATGGTTATGCCGTCCGTTACCATTTGCACATTTTTAACACTGACAAACTCTTTTAAATTGTTTGACCAAAACCTTGCCTTAACAGGCGGCGGCCCCGGCACCAGCACACGTATGCTTGCACTGGATATTTACAAAACCTTTTATGGGCGCAACGGCTTTGAGGGCGTAGGCCAAGCCAAGGCAGTGGTGTTCTTTATTATGGTAGCGGCGATTGCCTTTATTCAGCTGCGTGCAACACGCAGTAAGGAGGTGGAAAACTAATGGCAGCAAAAAAGAAAACCGCTAACATTGCTATATTTATTATTTTGTTTGCTCTTGCACTTTTGTTCTTATATCCAATTTTTGTAGTGTTAATGAACTCTTTTAAAAGCAAGCTTTATATTGCTACCCAGCCTTTTGCTTTTCCCTCCCTGTTGCCGGACGGCAATAACGCGGCTACTTTTGTGGGCTTTACAAACTATATAAACGGTATTGTTAAAACCAATTTTATGAAAGCCTTTGGCTACAGTGCTTTTATTACGGTTTTCAGTGTTGGGCTTATTGTATTGTTTACCTCTATGACAGCGTGGTATATTACACGCGTAAAAAGCCGTATTACCAGCACTTTGTACTACTTGTTTGTATTTAGCATGATTGTACCGTTCCAAATGGTTATGTTTTCTATGAGCAAGGTTGCCAGTATGCTGCACTTAGATAACCCGGTAGGTATCTTGTTTCTTTATTTGGGCTTTGGCTCCGGGCTTTCGGTATTTATGTTTTCGGGCTTTGTTAAAAGTATTCCGCTGGATATTGAAGAGGCTGCTACCATTGATGGCTGTAACCCTATACAAATCTTCTTCCGTATTGTATTCCCCATCTTAAAGCCTACTGCTATTACCGTTGCCATTTTAAATGCCATGTGGGTTTGGAATGACTACCTGTTGCCTTTGCTTGTTATTGGTAATGACTATAAAACCATTCCTGTAGCTGTACAAGGCGTTTTAACCGGCAGCTATGGCAGCAAAGATATGGGCGCTTTAATGGCTATGTTGGTTATTTCTATTATTCCTATTATCATTTTTTACCTCTCTTGCCAAAAACATATAATCAAAGGTGTTGTAGCAGGCGCTGTAAAAGGGTAATATAAAAATGCGTTTTATTTTGCAACAATAGGGGCAGCTGCGTATGCTGTCCTACCCAAGAAATGAGGATACTTGTATGAGAACCTGCGGCATTTTAATGCCTGTAAGTAGCTTGCCTGGCCCTTACGGCATAGGCAGCTTAGGTGCTGCAGCCTACCAATTTGTAGATTTTTTAAAAGAAAGCAGCCAAAGCTATTGGCAGATTTTACCCATAGGCCCTACAGGCTATGGCGATAGCCCTTATCAAAGCTTTAGCGCGTTTTCGGGCAACCCCTATTTTATTGATTTAGACACTCTAAAGGAGCAAAACCTGCTTACGGAACAAGAGTGTGATACTGCTCGTTATCCCGAAGGGGAAAATATTGACTACCGCTGGCTGTTTGACACGCGCTTTTCTTTGTTGCGCAAAGCTGTAGGGCGTATGAACCGTCAAGATGAAGATTTTAAATATTTTTGTGCCGACAATGTGGCTTGGCTTGAAGATTATGCTTTGTTTATGGCTTTAAAATCGGAGAACCTGCATGTAGCTTGGCAAGACTGGCCAGACGAGCTGCGTCTGCGCGACGAAACTGCCTTAAAGCAAGCGCGTCTGCGCCTTGGCGAGGATATTCACTTTTGGCAGGCTGTACAATATTTGTTTTTTAAACAGTGGTTTGCTTTAAAGAGCTACGCCAACCAAAACGGCATACAAATTATTGGAGATATACCCATTTATGTCAGCCCGGACTCCAGTGAAATCTGGGCCAATAGCCAGCTGTTCCAAGTAAACCAGGATAAACGTCAAACTTTAATGGCGGGCTGTCCTCCGGACGCTTTCAGCGCAGACGGCCAGTTGTGGGGTAACCCCTTATACAACTGGGAGTATCACGCTAAGACAGACTTTGCTTGGTGGGTAGAGCGCCTTCGTACCTCCCAGCATATTTACGATATTACCCGTATCGACCACTTTAGAGGCTTTGCCGGATACTTTGCTATTCCTGCCGAAGATAAAACCGCCGTTAACGGGCATTGG
>JAQUTM010000140.1 GCA_028694405.1 Oscillospiraceae bacterium | reverse complement strand
TCTTCCGATCTAGGAGTTTGTTGAAGAGTAGTTTGTTGAAGAGGAGTTTGTTTGAAGAGGAGTTTGTTTGAAGAGGAGTTTGTTGGAAGAGGAGTTTGTTGAAGAGGAGTTTGTTGAAGAGGAGTTTGTTTGAAGAGGAGTTTGTTGAAGAGGAGTTTGTTTGAAGAGGAGTTTGTTTGAAGAGGAGAAAGAAAACTCCATATAGAAGAGGAAGGTGCAGGTGGAATTTGCCGTTTTATTTGGGTAATCTCCTAAATATATTTTTAGGCGAAATTTACAGAATAAAATAGCGATTTTTGATGATGAGGGTTGGCAGTTACAGCATACCCCAGCGTGCCCGCAAATATACCTGTAAGATAAAAAATGACGGCATAAGCCTTTACAGCGCTGCGTTTGATTTGTTGCTGTGGCGCCGCTTTGGTCTTAACTTTTTTATTTGGCAGGTTTGCAGCAAAAATGAAAACTTGCACAGGTGCTTGATTGGTACAAACAAAAAGGGCATCACCGCAAAAAACGGTGATACCCTTTATAAGAGCTTTTGTAGCGGCGGCGCAAATGCGGTAGCTGTTTTGAGCAGCGGCGGCTAGTAGCCCAGCTTGCCCTCCAGCGAGTCGTCGTTTATAATCCACTCCTGTGCTACATCTATGGTTTTAAAGGCGTTGTCGTCTATGCGGGCAACAACAGTGGTAATGCCTGCGTTGATAATAAGCCGCTTGCACATACCGCAGCTGCTGGCGTCCTCTACATAGGCGCCTGTTACGGCGTCGCGGCCGCTTAGATACAGTGTGGCGCCTATGGTGTTATCGCGGGAGGCGCTGATAATGGCGTTGGCCTCGGCGTGTACGCTGCGGCAAAGCTCGTACCGCTGGCCGCGCGGCACTTGCAGCTTTTCGCGTATGCAAACTTTAAGGTCACTACAGTTTTTGCGGCCGCGGGGGGCGCCGGTATAGCCTGTAGAAATAATTTCATCATTTTTTACAATAATGGCGCCGTAGTTGCGGCGCAGGCAGGTGCCGCGTTTGCTTACGGTGTCTGCAATATCTAAATAGTAGTTTATTTTGTCTCTGCGTTCCATGGTGGTACCTCACTAAACGGGTGGCGGCACTTTGCCAAAAAAGGCATAGCCGTGATAATAAAAACAGAAAAAGACGGTACAAAACCGTCTTATGATACAGTAATATTATAAGGCAAAAAGCGGAGAATTGTCAACAGAAAGAGCAGGCACAGCCCCAAAAAACGGCAAAATGTGATGGGGAGCGTGTAGTGCTTTTTTTGCACAGATGTGGTATACTAATAAAACAACGCTTTGCAGGGACAGTGCAAAGCGCACACCACAACAAGGAGAGGGCTTTTGTATGGCAAAACTTACAGAGGAAATGAAAAAAGAGCTGATAAGGCAGGCATGGCAGGGCGCTGAAAAATCCTACAGCCCATACTCTAACTTTAAGGTTGGGGCGGCGGTTTTGGCAAGCACAGGAGAAATTTATCGCGGCTGCAACATTGAAAACGTAAGCTACGGCATTACCAACTGTGCCGAGCGCACCGCTATTTTTAAAATGGTAAGCGAGGGGTGCACAAGCTTTACCGCAATTTGCGTGGCGGCGGGGGATACGGCGCTGATGTCGTCTCCGTGCGGAGCGTGCAGACAGGTAATGGCAGAGTTTTGTGCCGATATGGATACACCCGTAGTGCTTGCCGGCAAGGACGGCAGTGTTTACGACACAACGGTGGGCGCCCTTTTGCCCGACGCTTTTTTAAGGACGAATTTGATACATGAATGATAACTGCTTAACCGACATGAACTACATTAAAAGCCTTTGCGGGCGGCACAATTTTGCGCTGAGCAAGGGGTTTGGACAAAATTTTATTGTAAACCCCGGCATTTGCCCAAAAATTGCAGAGGCGGCGGGTATTGACGAAACCTACGGCGTATTGGAGATTGGGCCGGGCATTGGCGTGCTTACCAAGGAGCTGGCTTTGCGTGCCAAGAAGGTGGTTGCCATTGAAATTGACGAGCGACTGCCGGCGCTGCTTGCCGAGAGCTTAGACGGCTTTACCAACGTAAAGCTGATTATGGGTGATGTGCTGAAGCTGGACTTGCGCAAGATAATAAGCGAGGAGTTTGGCGGGCTTAAGGTGGCGGTATGTGCCAATTTGCCCTATTACATCACAAGCCCCATTGTAATGAAGCTGCTTGAGGAAAAGCTGCCGCTGGAGCACATTACCGTAATGGTGCAAAAGGAGGCGGCACAGCGCATTAGTGCGCAGCCCGGGACGCGAGACGCGGGCGCCATCAGCCTTGCGGTGCGCTATTATGCACAGCCAAAGCTGCTGTTTACGGTACAGGCGGGCAGCTTTTTTCCGCCGCCAAAGGTGACAAGCGCGGTAATTCAGCTTGTGATAAATAGGCAGCCGGCGGTGGAAACACCAAATGAGACGCAATTTTTTAAGCTGATACGCGCTGCGTTTTGCCAGCGGCGCAAGACGGCGCAGAATAGTATTTCGGCGGGAATGGGTGTGCCAAAAGCGCAAATTGCTGCCGCGCTGGAGCAAATTGGACAAAACCCGCTGGCGCGCCCCGAGCAGCTTACCCTAGAGGATTTTTGCGGCTTGCAAAAGGCTTTGTTTGCCCAAAAAGGGTGACAGCCGCCAAAATGCGTGAGGGCACGTTTTGGTAAAGGCTTTACTTGACTTTTTTAAAATTGCAGGTTGGGCGGTGCGGCGGTATGTGATACTGCGCCGCGCTTTTGGAAAAATCTTACGGCAGGCAAAAGCGGAACACGGCTTTTATTGGGCGTGTTTAGGTAAATGGATAAAGGCGGGCTGACGTTTAACCCCGCCTTACAAGCCGTAAGCTTTTTAACATATGCCTGCTTGAACATAAGAGAGGAAAATGCACAGACTTTTTGTGTAAGGAAAGAAAATGTTTCGTACAATTATTTGGTTTATTTATTTTTGGGCCTATCTGGTAGGGCTTTTGCCTAAATTAAACCGTGCGCTGAAGCTACAGCATACCGATATGCCCGCCGCAGACGCCATAGGCGCGGTAGAAGTAAAAAAATGGGCGGCAAGTCTGCTTAAGCTGGCGGGGGTAAAGGTTGAGGTGACGGGCCTTGAAAATATTCCAACCGACACACCTGTTGTGTTTGTGAGCAATCATCAGGGTAACTTTGACATACCCATTATGCTGGCGTGTTTGGATAAGCCGCACAGCCTGATGGCAAAAAAGGAGACACTGAAAATACCCTTGATACGCAGCTGGATGAAGGTTTTGCACTGTATATTTGTAGACCGCGGCGACGCGCGCCAAGCCGTGGCATCTTTAAATGAGGCGATTGCCAACATTAAAGCGGGATACTCGGTCATTATTTTTCCCGAGGGAACCCGCAGCAAGGGCGATGAAATGGGCGAGTTTAAGGCGGGAAGCTTTCGCATTGCCGCCAAAACAGGCGTGCCTATTGTGCCGCTGTGCTTAAACGGTACATACCGTGCCATGGAGGCAAACGGCAATTTGATTTGCCCTGCCGCCGTAACTTTAAAAATTTTACCGCCTGTGCCCACAAAGGGCCTAAGCAAGGAGGAGCTGAAGGCTTTGCCCGAGCAAATGCGCAGCTTGATAGCCCAAAACAAATAAGAGAGCCGGCTTTTTGCCATATGTGCTTTATAAAAGGAAGAGCATGCCGCGTTTTTTGCGGCAGTGCTCTTTTTTTGGTTAGAGTGAATATAATTTGTTATAAAAAGGAAGTAAATATTGTTTTTCGTCACAAAAAGAAGTATAATATACCCAGTATAGCGTTATTTTTACACCTTATCCTATTTATGGTAGTGTGTGTTGTAACGCGCACGCGGACAAACGCGAAGGAGGTTTCTTCATGCAGGAGGCAGGAACAGGAGCGGCAAACCATATTGCAGAGATGGATAACCGCTATTTAACCTTTTGGACACAGAGCCAGCTATTTGGGATACCCATTGCAGATGTAGTGCAAATTGTGGGTATGCAGCCCATCACGTCCATACCGGAGTTTCCGGTGTTTGCAAAAGGTGTGATGAATTTGCGCGGCAGCATTATACCTGTAATTGATGTGCGGCTGCGCTTTGGCAAAGAGGAGCAGGTTTATAACGAGAGAACGTGCATTGTAGTAACGCTGATTAACCAAAAGCAGGTTGGATTTATTGTGGACGAAGTGGACGAGGTAGCTTACATAAGCCGCGAAGATATTGCGGAGCCGCCGCTGGTTGCCAAAGAAAAAAGCAATGCCTATTTGATGGGCGTGGCAAAGCAGGCTGACAAAATTATTTTATTGCTGGACACAGCAAAAGTGCTGTCACAGGAAACATTAACAACATTGGCACAGCAAGGCCAAGAAGGAGAATGAGTGCGTGAAAAATTTTAAGATAAGCAAAAAAATGCGAATTGTTTTTGGCGCTGTTATTTTAATTATGGTACTGGTTGCCGGGATTGCTGAGCTTGGGCTGATAGGCATACATAATGCCTTTGAAACATTTCATGACGGCCCCTATCAGGCAACAAATGTTGTACACAAAATGCGTACCAATTTACAGGCAGCAGCCAAAGATGTTGGCTACGCAACTATGGTTATTACCACCGAAAAAACACAAAAATATATAGAGGACAGCCAAGCAGAGCTGGACGACTTTACAAAAAATTTGGAAGAGCTGAAGGTTTGCTTTTTGGGAGACCCCGCCCTGCTGACGCAGCTTGAAGATGTGGTAACCCAGAGCCAAAACGCCAAAGAAAAGGTTTTTGGCTATGCGCTGAAAAGCCAAAATACCATGGCTGCAACGGCATTTTTTACCGAGTATAACCCGTATTTAACACAGGCAGAGGAGCTGTTAGACACCATTTATACAACCGCTGCCGAAACCGCAGAAAGCACCTATGGACAAGTTACCGTTATAGAGCTGGCTGTAATTGCCGGCATTACCATAATTGGTGTGGCAGGCTTGATAGTGGTAATTATTTTGGCGTTTTCCATTACGCGCGGCCTTGTTGCGCCCATAAAAGAGATAGAAAAAGCCACAGAACAAATTGGCAGGGGTGATTTTAGCGCCGAGATTAAGTACACGTCTAAAGACGAGCTGGGTGTGCTTTCTGAAGAGATGCGCACATTGATGACCCGTTTGCAAACCATTATTGCAGACGAGGACTATGTTTTGGGCGGCCTTGCTACGGGCGACTTTACGGTACACTCCAAGGCGCATGACGTATATGAGGGCAACTTTGCTTCGCTGCTGGGCTCTATGCGTAAAATTAAGTACAACCTAAGGGAGACCTTGACGCAAATTAACCAAGCCGCAGACCAAGTTGCCAGCGGCAGCGGACAGGTTAGCGGTGGGGCACAGGCTTTAAGCCAAGGTGCAACCGAGCAGGCAAGTGCCATTCAACAGCTTTCTGCCACGATTGTGGAGATTTCGGAGCAGGTTAAGACAAACGCAGAAAAAACAAAGATTGCAAGCCAAATGGCGGTGCAGTCGGGTGAAGGTGTTGCAAAGAGCAACGAAAAAATGCGTGATATGACCGTTGCCATGACCGAAATTGCGGATAAATCGCAAGAGATTAGCAAAATTATTAAAACCATTGATGATATTGCGTTTCAAACCAATATTTTGGCGCTTAATGCCGCCGTTGAGGCTGCCCGTGCAGGCGCGGCAGGCAAAGGCTTTGCCGTTGTTGCCGACGAGGTACGCAATTTGGCAAGTAAATCGGCGCAAGCAGCCAAAAATACAACCGATTTAATTGAGGGCACCATTGCCGCTGTAGAAAAAGGCCGCAAGATAACCGACGGTACTGCAAAAGCCTTAAAAGAGGTTGTGGAGACGGCTGTTGCCGCCAACGATGCCCTTAAAGACATTGCTGTGGCAACCGACCGCCAAGCCGACGCCATTAGCCAAGTAACACAAGGTGTAGAGCAGGTAAGCGCTGTTGTACAGACAAACAGTGCAACCGCCGAGC